>NZ_JBEPCJ010000001.1:181668-308472 GCF_040299565.1 Spirillospora sp. NPDC000708 | reverse complement strand
CGCTCCCCGCCGGGGCGGCGGCGCCCCCCCGCTGGGTCGGGCGCCCCCCCCAAAAATCGGCTCCCCCCCCCGTCCACGCCGTCGCGCGGGGGGGGGGGGGGGGGGGGGGGGGCCCCCCCCCCCCCCCCCGCCGGGCTCAGTCCTTACCGCGCGCGGCCACCCACTCCAGGTTCCAGCCGTACGCCTCGTCGACCGACATCTTGCCCCACCGGGGTCGTCCCGGCGGCGGCATCACGAACCGGCCCTCGCGCCGGACGACCAGCTCTCCGCCCACGTTCTCGATGAGCGCGAGCACGGCGTCGCGGGAGCCGTCCACGCAGTCGTCCATGCGCATCTCGATGGGCGGCGCGTTCACCGGGAACAGCGTGGCGATCGCGTCCAGGCCGCGGAAGTCGTCCGCGCCGTCGTAGATCTCGGCGAACACCAGGATCCGCTTGAAGTCGGCGGTGTGGTCCAGGTTGATGGTGAGGTTCTCGCCGGTCTCGATCGCGCCGGTGCGGTCGTCTGCATCGAGCTTGATGAACGGCGGGCGGTCCAGCGCGCCCATGTCGCCGAGCGCGTGGATGATGCCCCTGCGGCCGCTCTGCAGCTCCCAGAGGCAGCACAGGTCGAGGTCCAGGTCGACGCCGCGGCGGCGCTTCCCGAGCCGTCCCTTGGCGACGCCCTCGCGCGCGGTCCAGTTGAGGTTGACCCGCATGTGGCCGGAGGTGGCGCCGTGCTTGGTGAGCGACACCGTCGGCTTGTTCTTGGTCAGGGAGATCTTCCCGCCGTCCGGCGCGGACGCCTGAGGAGGCGGCGCCTGGAGAGGCGGTCCCTGCGGAGGCGGCGCCTGCGGAGGCGCGTATCCGGGACCGGGCGGAGGCGCGTACTGCCCCGGTGGCGGCGGCGTGTACTGGCCACCAGGCGGCGGAGGCGGCGCGTACTCGCCGGGCGGGGGCGCGTACTGGCCGGGCCCGGGCGGCGGGGCGTACTGGCCCGGTCCCGGAGGGGGCGGAGGGGGCGGAGGGGGCGGCGCGTACTGGCCGGGCGGAGGCGGCATGTACTGGCCGCCGGGCGGCGCGTACTGCTCCGGCGGTGCCTGCGGGGCGGGCGGCGCCTGCGGAGGCGGTGGGGCCTGCGGCGGAGCGGGCGCCTGAGGAGGCGGCGGGGCGGCCCCCTGGCCCGGGTCGTCGACGCTGATCCCGAAGTCGGTGGCCAGGCCCGCGAGCCCGGTGTCGTATCCCTGCCCGACCGCGCGGAACTTCCACGCGCCCTGGCGCCGGTACAGCTCGCCGAGCACGAACGCCGTCTCGCTCGTGGCGCCCTGGCTGTCGAAGCGCGCGATCTCGGCGCCGCCGGACGCGTCCACGACCCGCACGTACAGGCCCTGGAACTGGCCGAACGTCCCGCCGTCCGCCGACGCCGCGATGACGATCTTCTCCACGCCCGGCTCGACCCGGTCGAGGTCGGCCGCGAGGGCGTCCACGACGACGGGCCCGGGCCGCTTCCCCTCGTGCCGCACCGCGCCGGAGGCGTGCGCCGGCTGGTTGTAGAAGACGAAGTCGCCGTCCGAGCGCACCCGGCCGGACTCGGTCAGCAGCAGCGCGGACGCGTCGGCGTCCGGGACCCCCGGGCCGCCCTGCCAACCGACCTCGACGCGCACCGCGGCGACCGGCACCGCGGTGTTGGCGCCCTTCTGCATGGACATAACGCTCCTCGTCATCAACCGACGTCGACAACCTACGGGCAGACGCACGGCACGGCGACCTGCATGTGAGGTGGACGCACGACACGACCGCGGAGTTCCGTGCCCCCCGCCGGATCATCCGCACCGGCAACCGGACGGAACCGCTCCGTTTAAGTGGACGAACGACGTCCGGTTGCGCTACGCTCCCGGGCAAGCGGACGGCGATGGTCCGGTTATCGGGAGGAGTGCGACATGGCGGACGGCAGGATCCGGGTGGGCATCGTCGGGGCGAACCCCGACCGGGGCTGGGCCGCGCGAGCGCACATCCCCGCGCTCCGCGCCCTGCCGGACTACGAGATCACGGCCGTCGGCACCACCCGGACCGCCAGCGCCCGGGCGGCGGCCGACCGGTTCGGCGTCCCGCACGCCTTCACCGACGCCGTAGAACTCGCCGCCCACCCCGACGTCGACCTCGTGGCGATCACCGTCAAGGTGCCCGCCCACGACGCGCTGATCCGCGCGGCACTCGACGCGGGCAAGCACGTCTACTGCGAATGGCCCCTGGCGCTCACCACCGCGGAGGCCGAAGACCTTTTGCGCCTCGCGCACGGCACCGGCGTGCGGCACGCGGTCGGCCTGCAGGCGCGCTTCTCCCCCGCCGTCCGGTACGCGCGGGACCTCGTGGCCGACGGCTACGTGGGGCGGGTGACCTCCGTGAACGTGTACGCGGCGCGCGGCAAGGGCGTCGGAGGCGAGATCCCCGACTTCGCCGCCTACACTCTCGACCCGTCCAACGGGGCCGGGACGCTCGAGGTCGGGGCGGGCCACACCCTCGACGCCCTGGAGTACCTCGCCGGGGACATCGCGGCCCTGTCGGCGGAGCTGGCCGTACAGCGGACGGAGTACCGGGTGGCCGGCACGGACGACACGGTCGCGGTCACCAGCCCCGACCAGATCGCCGTCGCCGCCGTCCTCGCCGGCGGCGCCACCGCCTCCGTGCACGTCCACGACGCCAAGGCCACCGCGGCCCGCACCCGGATCGAGATCGCGGGCACGGACGGCGACCTCGCGCTCGTCTCCCCCGGTCCGGGCGCCGCGGCCGGCGTCCAGATCGGCGCCCTGGCGCTCCGCGGCTCCCGGCGGCACGGATCACCACGGGAAGACCTGCCCGTCCCGGACGAATACCTGTGGGTCCCGGAGCCGGCGCGCGACGTCGAGGTCCTCAACGTGGCGCAGTTCTACGCCCGCCTCGCCGACGACCTCCGGACGGGCGGCCGGACCGTCCCCGGCTTCGACACGGGCCTGCACGTGCACCGGCTCCTCGACGCCGTCCGGCTGTCCGCCGCGACCGGGACGCGCCAGGAGGTGACGCACCCGTGAACGCCTGCTCTCCCCGCCGAGCCACCGTCCTCGCTATGCGGACACCGGACCGTGCACCGCCGTCAGGGGACGCGGGCGGTCCACTCGGGAGTGGTGAACTTGTCGGCGACGTACTTGTCCGCGAGACGGAGCTCCTCGTCGGTCAACCCGTCCGCGACCAGGCCGTACCTGCTCCGGAAGTGCGCGATCATCCGGTCGATGATCTGCTCGCGGGGCAGGCCGGTCTGCCGCCGGAGCGGGTCGACGCGCTTGGCCGCGCTGGCGATGCCCTTGTCGGACACCTTCTCCCGGCCGATCCGCAGCACCCGCAGCATCTTCGCGGCGTCGATGTCGTAGGACATCGTGACGTGGTGCAGCACGGCGCCGCCGGCCAGGCGCTTCTGCGCCGCGCCCGCGATCTTGCCCTCGTCGGAGGTGATGTCGTTGAGCGGCTGGTACCAGGCGCGGATCCCGAGCTCGGCGAGGGCGCCCAGCACCCAGTCGTCGAGGAACGCGTAGCTCTCCGCGAACGACATCCCCGCCACGAGCGACCCCGGCGCGTAGAGCGAGTAGGTGATCGTGTTGCCGGGCTCGACGAACATGGCGCCGCCGCCGCTGATGCGCCGCACCACCTCGACCCCGTACCGCTCGGCCTCCTCGGCGTCGACCTCGTTGCGGAGCGACTGGAAGCTGCCGATGATGATGGCCGGCGACGCCCATTCCCACACCCGCAGCGTCGGCGGGCGGCGGCCGGCGCCGACCTCCTCCGCGAGGACCTGGTCGAGCGCCATGTGCAGCGCGGGCTCCTGCGGCGGCTCGTGGATCAGCCGCCACTCGTGGTCGCGCCAGTCCGACGCATGCGTGATCGCCCGCCGCACCGCGATCCCCACGGCCTCGGCGGTGACGCCCAGCATCACGGTCCCGGCCGGCAGCCCCGCCTGGACGCGCGCGCCGATCTCCTTGGCCTCCAGGCCCGCGGGCAGCCCGTCCAGGGCGGTGTTGATGGCTTCGAGCGCCTCGTCGGGCTCCATGAAGAAGTCGCCGCTGATCCTGGGACGGCGCAGCAGTCCGTCCGCCACCTCGACGTCGGCGACCACGAGCTTGCCGCCAGGGACCTTGTACTCACCGTGCATCACGTTGATTCAAACCCCACCGCACCCCCGCCGATTCCACCCCCGCGCAGTGCCCCACGCCCCAACCCCGGCGACCCGCAAGCGTCACCTCAAGCGCAACCGCGAGTCCCACCACCTCCAGCGACCCCGGCAGTACACCTTGAGCGACCTGCGAGCGCCGCCCTTGGCGCCTCGCTAGTGCCTTCTGGCTGCCGGGGAGTGCAGCCTTCGGCGGCTCGGAGTGCGGCGTCGGGCGATCCCGGCAGGGGGGTCGGCGGGGGCGTTGCATACGGTGTTCCAAAAGAGGGGGCGGTGTCGTGAGCAATCTTGATGTTCGGCCGAAGGCCGTGGCGTGCGGGGGCCGGGAGGACGTTCCCGGGGGTCCGGTGCACGACGTGCTGCCGCCGCGGCGGGTGCCGCTGGGCGAGAGCACGTTCGTCCGGCGGCTGCTGCCGAGCCTGGGGCGGCGGATGGTGGGCGCCTGGTGCTTCGTCGACCACTACGGCCCCGACGACATCGCCGACCAGCCCGGCATGCAGGTGCCGCCGCATCCGCACATCGGGCTGCAGACGGTGAGCTGGCTGCACGAGGGCGAGGTGCTGCACCGCGACAGCCTCGGGAGCCTGCAGACGGTCCGGCCGCGGGAGCTGGGGCTGATGACGGCGGGGCGGGCCATCGCGCACTCGGAGGAGTCCCCGCGCGAGCACGCGCGCCTCCTGCACGGGGCGCAGCTGTGGGTGGCCCTGCCGGACGCGCACCGCCGCACGGACCCGGCGTTCGAGCACCACGGCGACCTGCCGGTGGTGACCGGGCCCGGGTTCAGCGGGACGGTGATCCTCGGCGAGTTCGACGGGGCCGCCTCGCCGGGGACGGTGTTCACCCCCATCGTCGGCGCGGACATCGCGCTGGCGGACGGGGCGGACGTCCGGCTGCCCGTCGAGCCGGACTTCGAGTACGCGGCGCTGACGATGTCGGGCGTCACGGAGGTGGACGGGGTGCGGACCGAGCCGGGCTCGATGGTGTACCTCGGGTGCGGCCGCCGGGAGCTGCGGCTGCGCGCCGACGGGGCGAGCGGGCTCGTGCTGCTGGGCGGCGAGCCGTTCGCGGAGAAGCTCGTCATGTGGTGGAACTTCGTCGCGCGGTCGGGCGAGGAGATCCGCGGGGCGCGCGAGGACTGGACGTCCGGAGACGCGTTCGGCGTCGTGCACGGCTACGACGGCCCCCCGATCCCGGCGCCGGCCCTTCCGGACGTGCCGCTCAAGCCGCGGGGACGCGTGCGCTGACCGACGGTTCCTAGCATCGCTAGCTTTCCGATTCAAGCTAGCTTTGCTCTTGCTCGCTAGTCTAGCGATGCTAGGATTCGACCCGTGTCCGTACAAGAACGCCGAGAGCGCGAGCGAGCAGAACGCCACCGGTTGATCATCAGGGCCGCCCGGGAGATGGCCGAGACCGAGGGCTGGGAGTCGGTGACCACCCGGCGGCTGGCCGAGCGCGTCGAGTACAGCCAGCCCGTCCTCTACAGCCACTTCAAGGGCAAGGACGCCATCGTCGCCGCGGTGGCGCTGGACGGGTTCGGCGAGCTGGCCGGCCTCCTGCGGGAGGCGCGAACGGCGGAGTCGGCCCCGGAGGAGGCTCTGCGCGCGATGGCCGGGGCGTACCTGGAATTCGCCCAGGAGCGGCCCGCCCTGTATGACGCGATGTTCGTCCAGCGGATCGACGTGACGTTCGGCACCGGCGAGTCGCCCGAGCCGCTGCGGGACGCGTTCGGGGAGTTCGTCTCCGCGCTGGAGCCGCTCGCGGGCGAGCGGGACGTGGAGACGCTCGCGGAGGTGACCTGGGGGGCGCTGCACGGCCTCGCCACCCTCGCGCACGGGCAACGGCTCCGGCCCGGCCGCACCGACGACCGCCTCGATCTGCTGCTGACACCGATCATCCAGGCCGACCGCTGAGCCCTGGCGGAAGCCGGGGCAGCGCTGGCCGCTGGAAGCCGGGGCAGTGCGGGACGCCGAGAGGCAGGTACCAAGGGCGGTGGGACCTGGACGCCGTGGGCCAGCGGGAGGCGGGCAGCGTGTGGGCTGGCTGCTGGGCGAGAGGTCATCGGGGGGCGGCGTCCTGCGACCGTGCGGTCTTGAGGAGCGCGGCCAGCATGAGGATTCCGGCGGCGATGCTCAGCCCGTACTCGGCGACGGAGACGGCCGGGTACTCGGCGGCCGTGTAACCGCCGGGTCTGATGAGCGCCCACGGGAGCTTCCACGCCGCCCAGGCGAACAGCGATCCGGACGACGCGAACGCCACTGCCGTCGGGATCCACAAGGGCATCCTCGGGCGGCCCATGGTGACGACGCGGATCGCCACGGTGCCCATGACCGCCCAGAGCGCGGAGTTGCCGAGGAGCAGCCGCCCGTTGGCGTCCATCACGTCGCGGTGCGCGAGACCGAGCGTGCCGCCCGCCGTCCAGTACGTCCAGAGGAGGACCGGTACCGCGACCAGGAGGTACAGGGCTCGCAGGCGGGTCCGCCCGAGGCTCGCGGGGCGGCGGTCGCCGACCCGACCGAGGAAGGCGGCCGGCCACCTCTCGCGCAGGTAGACGGGGAGCGCCACGGCCAGCCCGACGGCCATGCCCGCGAATCCGATGGTGATGAAGACCACCTCCCATGACGGCATGGCGTCCCCGTCGTCAGCGCCGCCTCCCGAGTCCCCTCCCAGGAACGCGCTGGCGAGCATGTAGGGGATCATCGGGATGAGGAACCCGGCGGCCGTCCAGGCGAAGAAGACCAGCGGCGGCGCCGGGACGTGGCGCCCCCAGCGCTGCGCGAGGACCAGCCCCAGGACGACGCCCACCACCGACATGGCGACGGTGACCGCGTTCAGCACGATCCAGTCGCCGTCGCTGAAGGACGACGGCGTGTGCCCGAGCAGCGCCGCCACCACCCACACGACCTTCACCAAGAGGTAGAGCGACAGCGACAGGGCGGCCCCGTAGCCGCCCGCGACGCGCATCGCCGACCATCGGGCGCCGACCCGTTCCGTCTCCACCGGTGCCGCGGTGCCGCTCACCGGTGCGTCCAACCCGTGTCCATGGTGGCGAGCCTTCCGGCGGGCGCCGGGGCGCCGCCTCCCCCACGGGGACCATTCGCCTCACCCGTACGGGCGAGCATGCGAAGAGCCGTCCCGTTCGGGACGGCTCCGCGCGTGTGCTCTAGCGGTCGGCCGGGAGGAAGCGGTCGAGGGCGTCGGCGACCAGGTCGGGCTTCTCCAGCGTCTGCATGTGCGGCGTCTCCGGCAGCACCCGGTACGTCGAGCCGGGGATGCGCTCGGCGACGCCCGACATGATCTCCGGCGTGGTGGAGTAGTCCTCCTCCCCCACCATGACCAGGGTCGGCGCGTCGAGCGCGGCGAGCTTGCCCTGGACGTCGACGTCCTTGAAGGCGCGCCAGGCGGCGGCCCAGTCGGCGGGGTCGAAGCGCCGGATGAGCTCCCGCGCGTACTGCACGCCCCACCCGTTGGTGGCGAGCGCGGGGGCGGTGAACCAGCGCGTCAGCGTCGGGACGATCTGCGCCTCCATGCCGTCGACCTCCCCGGAGCGCGCCCGTCCCTCGAACGAGGCGAACGGGTGGTCGGTGGTGGCGAGGAGGGCCAGGGACTCGACGCGCTCGGGCGAGCGCACCGCGAAGGTCTGCGCGATGCCGCCTCCCATGGACAGCCCGACCACGTGCGCCCGGTCCACGCCGAACGCGTCGAGGACGCCGCGCATGTCGCGGGCGAGGTCGTCCATGGAGAACGGGCGGGGCGCGCCGGCCGCCGCGCCGTGGCCTCGGAAGTCGTAGGCGAAGACGCGGCGTCCTTGCGACAGGCGTTCCATGACCGGCTCCCACATCCGCCAGTCCACGCCGAGGGAATGCGACAGGATCACCGCGGGGCCGTGGTCGCCCTTCTGCGCGACCACGGTCTCGTGGTCGGCCAGCTTGACGCGGTGGAGCGCCGGCTGGTTCGGGACGCCCGCCTCCTGCAGCACCTCGTGCACCACGTCCAACGCGTTGAGCGCGCGCGGGAACCCCGCGTAGACCGAGATGTGTTCGGCAAGCGCGAGCAGTTCGTGAGGGGCGACCCCCTGGTGCAGCGCGGCGCGCACGTGGCTGGCCAGGCGCCGGTCGGCGCCGCCGAGGGACGCCACGATCGCCGTGCTGGCGATCTCCCGGTCCCGGCGGCTCAGCTCGGCCCGCGCCAGCGGCCCGCCGAACGCCCCGTCGAGCACGGTCTCGTACATCTGCGAAGAAATCCGGCGCACGTCGTCGAAGGCCTCCTCGGCCCGCACGCCCATCAGGCCCTCGTACGCCCTGCGCCCACGCTCGTCACGGTCCATCGTTCCGCTCCACTTTCCGGTCATCCCCCGCGCTGTGCGGGACTCGTTGATCGTCGCGCCGGGGCGGGTCAGATGTCCAAGACATGAATGAGCTGCTCATGAGACATCTGGCTTATGACCCGACGGACGCGAGCTCCGGATGGTCGCGCATGAAGGCGATGAGCGCCGACAGTGCCGGGCCCGGCCTGCGGCCCGCGGGCCACGCCAGCGACGGCGCCCACGTCGGCTCCGGATCCAGCCGGACGACGGCGACCGGGAGCCCCGGCTCCTCCGCGATCGAGCGGGGGACGACGGCAGCGGCGAGGCCCACGCTCGCCATGGCCCGCGCGGTGCTGTACTCGCGGGTCTCGAGCCGGATCCGCGCCGCCGCCCCCGCTTCGGCGAGGGCCGACAGCACGATCTCCCGGATCGTCGACCCGGGCGAGAAGCAGGCGAGATCGATGCCGTCCAGCGCCGACACGGGCACCCGGTAGCGGCCCGCCAGCGGCGCCGACTCCGCCGTGATGAGGACGAGCGGCTCCTCGCCCAGCGGGAGCGCGTCGAGCCGGCGCCCCTCCTCCTGCGGAGGCAGCCGGACGACGGTCGCCGCGTCGAGCCGCCCGCCGTGCAGGCCGGCGACCATCTCCTCGGTGTTGGTCTCCCGCAGTTCGACGTCGACGCCGGGGAACTCGGCGGAGAACGCGGCCAGCAGGCGGGCCAGCCGCGCGGTCAGCCCGCGCGCGACGCCGAGCCGGATGCGGCCGCGCGTCCCGCCGGCCCAGCCCCGCATCTCCTCCTCCACCGCCGCGATGTCGGCGAGGATGCGTTCCGCGTGTTCGAGGAGCGCCGCACCGGCCGGGGTGAGCTCCACGCGGTGGTTGTTGCGGTCGAACAGGGCGACACCGAGGTGCCGTTCGAGCTTGCGGATCTGCTGGGACAGCGCCGGCTGCGCTATCCGCAGCGCCTCCGCCGCGCGCGTGAAGTGCAGTTCCCGCGCGACGGCCCTGAAGTACTCGAGCTGGCGTGATCCCATCATCACGCCAGCATCTCACCGATAGAGGAAGTCAGACCTTCGCCGTCTGGGCTTCGTGCCGGACCGGGAAGTTCACGGAGCTGGCGATGAAGCACACCTCGTGGGCGCGTTCGTGCAGCCGCGCGGCCTCGTCGGCCCGGGCGGAGTCCGCGAGGGTCACCTCGGGGCGCAGGACGACCTCCTCGAACCGGCCGCCGCCGTCCGGCGTCTCGATCATCGTCCCGTGCGGGCGGTCGACGTAGCCGGTGACGACGATCCCCGCGCCCGCGCAGAGCCCGAGGAACGACAGCATGTGGCACTGCGAGAGCGCCGCGACGAGCAGCTCCTCCGGGTTCCAGCGGGACGGGTCGCCGCGGAACGAGGGGTCGGAGCTGCCCGCGATCGCCGGCTTCCCCTCGGCCTCCACGTCGTGGGCCCGCTCGTAGGAGCGGTGGGAGCTGGTCCCGGATCCGGTGTCGCCCGTCCAGGTCACCGTCAGCTCGTAGTGGTGGGTCTTCGGCATCGCAGGTCCTCCTCTGGTCGTCCGGACGTCCGGCCCCGCCCGGCAGGCGTCTCAGGTGAGCGTCGCCTTGGTGGTGCGGGCGTGGTCGCCGGCGATGCGGCCGGCGAGTTCCCGGTCGCCCTCGGCGATCGCGCGCAGCAGCCGGCGGTGCTCGCCGGCCACCGCGTCCGGGCGGTCCGGGGCGGTGAGCGAGTCGCGCGTCGAGACGATGATCTGGTCCCACAGCCGGTCGAGCGTCTCCAGCGCGATCGGGTTGCCGGCCATCTCCGCGATCCCGCGGTGGAACGCCCGGTTCAGGCCGATCGCCCGGTCGAGGTCGCCGGCCGCCGTGACCTCCTCGAGCAGCGACGCGTGCCGCTCCAGGTCGTCGAGGTCGGCGGGCGGGACGCGCCCGGCCCGCTGCCGGTCGGCGGCGAGCTCGGCGGTGAGCGCCTCCACCGCGGCGCGCACCTCGTAGGCGTGGCCGAGCCGCTCGGGGGACAGCGCGTTGACCACCACGCCCCGCCCGGTCCCCTCGACGAGGCCGTCGCCCTCCAGCCTGCGGAGGGCCTCCCGGACCGGCGTCCGGCTCACCTCCAGCGCGGCGCTCACCGACAGCTCGGTGAGCCGCTCGCCCGGCGTGTACCGCCCCGCGACGATCAGGTCGCGGAGCCGCCGGTACACCACATCGGTCTGCTGCACGCATGCAATGTATGCAATGGATGCGTTGCATGCAAACCCGAAACCTCCTCGCGCCCGGCTCCCGTCGGGATCGTGGCGGCGGCGGTCAGGCCGGCGGGGACGCGGCGATGCCGACGCGGTTCCAGGCGTTGATGGCGGCGATCGTCCAGACCAGGTGCGTCAGCCGGGTCTCGTCGAAGTGCTCGCGGGCGGCGGCGAGGACCCCGTCGGGCACTCCGGCGTCGGTGATCACGGTCATGGCCTCGGCGAGGGCGAGGGCCGCGCGTTCGGCGCCGGTGAACAGCGGACTCGCGCGCCAGGACGCCAGGGCCCGGAGGCGGTCCCGGCCCTCCCCCGCCGTCTCGGCCGCCCGCGTGTGGATGGACAGGCACAGGCCGCAGCCGTTGATCTGCGAGACGCGGATGCGGACGAGTTCGGCCAGCGCGGGTTCGAGCGGCCCGCTCGCGGCGGCGTCGACGTCCGCCATCGCGGCGTGGACGTCCGGAGTGGCCGCGTGGACGTCGATACGCTGCGCGGTCATCGAGCCTCCTCAGGCCGACGGCCCTGGACCGAATAGAACGCGTAAGAGCAGGCGCGGAAATCGGGGTGCGCCAGAAGCGCGCGCACGTCGGCCAACTGCCGGTCGCTCATCCCCGCGCGGACGAACTCGTCGCGCAGGTGACGGGTGTGGTGGGCGAGCAGCCGCAGCCCCGGCGACCGCGCGGTCCACAGCTCCAGGCGGCGATGGGACGAGATGTCGACGAGCCCGGCCTGGTGCATGGCGCCGGCTGCTCTGCGTCCCCAGGCCACATCGACGCCTCGCCCGGCCATCAGCCGGTTCTTGGCCGCAATGAGCGTCCGGTACAGCTCGTGTGCGGCGGGGTCGGGGGCGCACAGGGACGGGGCGCAGGTGGCGTCGAACTCGTCGATCTGCAGGACGCCGCCGGGTTTCAGCGCGCGGACGAGCCGGTCCAGCACCGCGCGGCGTTCGGGCAGCAGCCTCAGCAGGAGCCGGGCGTGGACGAGGTCGAACTCGCCTTCGGGAAGCGGGTCGCGGACGATGTCGTGCCGGACGACGTCGAGCCCCGGAACGGCCGGAACCCCGCAAGGACGGACGTCCGTGGCCGTGACGCCACCGGTCGGGGCGACGCGCCGCGCCAGCCACACCGCCACGGTGCCGTTGCCCGCGCCGGCCTCCAGGCATCGCCATCCCGGCCCGACGCCCGTCCGCGCGAGCCGTTCGATGGTGAAGGGGTCGTAGGCGAGGCCCAGCAGGCGGTGCTGCTCGCCGTTGTGCTCGTCCCGCTCGCCGAAGATGCGGGACGGCGGCGGAGACGCGACCCGGCTCATCGGCCGGCCCTCCCGTCCGGGCGTACCGGCGCCTGCGCTGTGTCCGCGGGGACGGCCGATTCGGCGGCGATGCGGGTGAGGGCGCTCACGCTCACCTTGCCGGTGGGGCCGACCGGCAGTTCCGGGAGGATCAGGAAGCGTTCGGGCAGCTGGCGCCGGTCGATGCCGCGTTCGGCGAGGTGGGCGAGCATGGCGGCGGGGGACGGGGGCCGGGCGCCCGCGCGCGGGGCCACGCAGGCGCACATGCGTTCGCCCAGGTCCAGGTCGTCCACGGGCACGCAGTGCGCGTCGGTGATGTCGGGATGGGAGATGAGCGCGCGTTCGACCTGCGCCGGGAAGAGGCTGACGCCGCCGCGGATCACGGTGCGCTTGAGGCGGTCGAGCACCCGCAGCGTCCCGTCGGCGTCGAGGCTGCCGAGGTCGCCGGTGCGGACCCAGCCGCCGGGGGCGCGGTACCGGTCGTCGAGGTCCGGCGCCGCGACGTAGCAGAGCGGGGTCATCGGGCCGAGCGCCCAGATCTCCCCCGCCTCGCCGGGCGGCAGCGGCCGTCCTCGCGGATCGCGGATGCCGATCCGGGCCACGGCCGGATCGGGGACGCCCGCCAGCCCGGGTTCCCAGCGGTCCGGGTCGCGGCCGGTGTGGCAGTTCACTCCGTCGCTGGACCCGTAGATGTTGATGGGCGGCATGCCGAACCGGCGGACGCAGGCGTCCCTGACGTGCTGGTGCACGGGACCGGCGCTGGAGACGACGGCGCGCAGCGACGAGACGTCCGCGCCGGTCTCGTGCTCGGCCATCCGCCAGAGCATGGTGGGGACGCCGAACAGGTGGGTGGGGCGGTGCCGGTCGACGGCCTGGAGCGCCGTGGCGGCGTCGAAGCGCGGTAGCAACACGAGGGTGCCGCCGTGGCGGGCAAGGATCGCCGACGTCCCGAGCGACCCGTACGACGAGGCCAGCGACACCAGGACCAGCGCGCGCATCCGTTCGACACCGCGCCGCAGGGCGCCGACGTAGTTGCCCCGGCCGCCCGCCATGGCGTTGTGGGAGTAGGCCACCATCTTCGGCTCCGACTCCGACCCGGAGGAGACGAGGATGCGCGCCGGTGCCTCCGCGTGGACACGGGCGGGCCGCCACGCGCGGGCCTGCCCGGTATCGGCTTCGTCCAGCGAACGGACGTCCGCGCGCGGCGGGGTGCCCGGCGCCCAGAGTTGCAGGTCGGGAGCGTTCTCGATGGACGGGATCGCGTCCGCCGCCGCAATGACCGCCGCGGCGCGGGACCGCCGGACGAGCCCGGCGACGCTGCCCGGCCCGTGCGTGTGAGGGATCGGCAGGGCGACGGCGCCGATCGCCGCGACGGCCAGTTCGGCGACGACCGCGTCGCGTCCGTTGGGCACCAAGATGGCGAAGATGTCGGCAGGACCCCGGCCCGCGGCGTGCAGTGCGGCGGCGGCGCGGCGGACGCGGGCGTCGAGCGCGGCATAGGTGAGCGCGCCCGCGTCGTCCACGACGGCTTCGGTTTCGGGAGAGGCCCGGACGTGCTCGCGGAACAGCGTGTACAGGTCCCGGCCGGGGCACGCCCCGGCCGCCGTCCAGGCGGCTCGCGTCGCGGCGGGCACCCGGTCGGTCAACGTGACGCCGTTGGCCGATGTCCAGACCGGAGATGCGGAGGTTCTCATGGTTCCTCTCTGCGGTGTTCGGAAGGCCGCGCGAACGTCCACGGGGCGCGGCTGTAGGCGGCGGCTCCATCGATCTCGAAAAGGGCGGCGTACGCGGGGTCGGCGGCCATCGCGGCGAGATCGGACACGACCGGCGCCGTCTCGCCTGCGGCACGGCCGCCGGCCTCGTGGGTGTCGCGCAGCAGGCGGCCGGCGTCGGCCAAGGCGGTCTCGACCCGCACGCCCGCGCCGGTCCGGGCGGCGCCGAGAAGTCCCGCGACGACGCCTTCGGCGCTGATGAGCGCACCGAGCACGTCGATGATCGTCATCAGCGTCGGCGCGGGAGACCGGCCCGGCGGCGACAGCAGCGCCGCGACCCCGGTGTGCGCCTGGACCAGGTAGTCGGTGCCCATCGGCTGCGGTGCGGGAAGGACCTCGGCCCAGCCGCCCGCGTACGCGTAGACGAGACGGGGCTGGACGGCGGCCAGGTCCGCGGCGTCCAGCCCGAACCGGGCGGCGCGGCCCGGCGCCCAGTTCTGCAGGAACACGTCCGACGAGGCGGCGAGCCGCAGGGCCGTCTCGCGGCCCGCGCGCGACTTCAGGTCGGCCTCGACGGCGTCCTTGCCGCGGTTGAGCGCGAGGAACCGGGCCGAGACCTCCCCGGCCATCGGCGGGACGCCGCGCATCGGGTCGCCGCCGGGCGGTTCGAGGCGGACGACGTCGGCGCCGAGGAGGCCGAGCACGTGCCCGGAGAGCGGTCCCTGGACCCGGTTGGCGGACTCGACGACCCGGATCCCGGCCAGCGGGCCGTCCCCGGTCCGCGGCCGTCCGCCGGGAGCGGGTACCGGCGCGGCGGGAAAGGGGCGGAGCCGCCACGGGGACGCGGGCGCCGGAGGAAGCGGGGTCGCCGCGTCGTTCACCACCACGACGCTGACGCCGGCGGCCTCGGCGGCGCGGCGCACCGCCGGGTAGTCCCACGCCGCCGCAACGGCCTGCAATCCGGGCGGAAGTGCGCAGGTCCCGGTGGCGAAGCGCTGCTGGAACGGCGGCCAGCCCGCGGCGATCGCGGAGCGTTCGGCGCCCAGCTCGGTCCAGAAGCGCAGCCAGCTCTCGGCCCGGAACGTCTCGATCTCGAAGCGGACGCCGCCGGATGAACGGAACGGCGGCGTCCGCTCCGCGCCCGGCTCCGGCAGGGAGGGGCCGGAACCGGGGTCGCTGGTGGCGACGGCGACGTACTGGGTGAGGGCGAGCGCCGCCGCCTGGGCGACCGAGGTCGCCGCACGCACGGCCGTCCCGCCGCGCAGCACGGCCAGCATCCCCGCCGTCACGGCCTGGGCCGCGAGGACGCCCGCGCACACCGAGGCGTAGTCGACGTGGAGGGCGCGCGGTTCGCCGGTGGCGCGCCCGTGGACGTGCATGATGCCGCAGGCGGCCTGCACGTCCCGCTCCCTGGACATCGGCACCGCCACGGGCCCGGACCAGCCGATGCGGCACTCGGGCAGCGCGCGTTCGCCGGAGATCCACGGTGCCCGCTCGACGCGCAGCAGACCGGCGGGCGCGTCCGGCGGGGGCGGCTCGCCACAGGTCTCGATCGCGCAGCCGAGCGCCCGCAGCCGGGACGCGGCGACGCGCACCGCGACCGAGTCGCCGGACGCGCGCACGACCGTCCCGTCCAGCGGACGCGACACCGGCGCCTCGACGGAGCACGCGACCGTCCTCACGTCCACTTCCCCGTCCCGTAGGTCTCGGGGGTCACGCCGAGGCGCTCGCGCAGGGCCGCGCGCCGGACCTTGCCGGTCCCGGTGCGCGGTATCCGGTCCCAGGGCACGACGACCGGATCGGCGAACTCGGGCAGGTCGGCGGTCGCCTCCCGCCACAGGACCGGGTCCAGCCGGCCGTCCTCGGTGACGAGGACGGGCACGCAGCGGCCGCCGGGCACACCGAGGACGACGCATTCGGCGACGCCGGGCAGCCGGTCTTCGAGCACGTCCTCCAGCTCGACGCAGCTGCCCTCCGGCAGGACGTCGGCCTCCCGGTCCAGAAGGAGCAGGCGCCCGCCGCGGGTGAGGACGCCGACGTCGCCGGTGATGAACCACTTCCCCGCGAGCTTGCGCCGGTACCGCTGCGGCTCGCCGACGTAGTCCAGGCACAGCGCCTTCGTGCCGCACACCAGCAGGCCGGCGGTGCCGCGCGGCACCGGCCGCAGGGTGTCCCGGTCGACGACGCGCAGGCGGCTGCGTCCGGGGACGGCACGGCCGAGGTCGCGGGTCGTCGGATGCCGCTCGCGCTCGGCGCGCATGGCGCGGCGGGTGAGGAAGCGGAAGGTCAGCGGACCCGTCTCGGTCTGCCCCCAGCCCTGCAGCCAGATCGGCCGCGGATGGGCGGTGGCGTTGAGGAACGTCCGCACCGTCGGCGGGTGGACGGCGTCGAACGTGCTGATGTAGAGGCGGACGCGGTCGAACGCGCCGGTCCGCGCCGGTCCGTCCTGCGCCCGGACGTGGGGGCGCCAGCGCACGAACGTCGACGGCTGGGCCTCGACGGTGGTGGGCCGGTACCGCTCCAGCAGGGGCCGGGCCTCGTCCCAGCCGGAGCCGGACACCACCAGCAGCTTCTCGGGGCCGAGCGCCATCACGCTCGCGGTCCAGGCCAGCGCGCGGCCGTGCGCGAAGGAGAAGGCGCCCGCCACCACGTCGCCGGGACGGCTGGCGAGCACGGGCCAGCGGTGCGCCTCGAAACCGGCCAGGCGCCTCAGCAGGGTGCGGGTGGAGTGCACGACGAGCTTCGGGACCCCGGTCGTCCCGGACGTGTGCAGGATGACGAGCGGGTCGTCGACCGGCGGGCGCCGTGGCGCGGGAGCGGTGTGGCCGCGGACGTCGTCGAGCGACAGCACCTTCCCGCCTCCCTCCGCGCCGCCGGTACGGCCGTCGAGCAGCAGCGTCCGGGAGGCCAGGCAGGTCAGCGCGCCGTCCGCGGCCCGCGCGGAGTCGGCGACGAGCAGCGCCGGATCCAGCCGTTTGAGCAGGATCTCCAGGATGTCCGGATCGAGGTGCGCCGACAGCGGCACGGGCACCGCGCCGATCCGGGCGGCGGCGCAGCACAGCAGCACCAGGTCCCAGTGGTTGCGCTTGACGATCGCGATGCGGTCGCCGGGCACGGCCCCGGCCGCAGCGAACCATCCGGCGGCGTCCAGGACGAGCCGGGCCGCCGCCGGGGGGTCGAGGGCGGTGCCGAGCCCGGGAGCGATGTCCAGGGGCCGGCTGAGGTGCACGGTCGTGGTGCGGCCGCGCTCGGCCACGTCCTCGAACAGCGTGCCCAGCTCGATCCGTCTGCTGAAGGGCGCCATCGCCTCACCTCTGGTCGTCGGGACGGGAATCGCCTGCGGTCCGGGACTCCGCCGTCCGGCTCAGGGCGGCCGGAGGGACGGGGGTCGTCTCCGGCGGATCCGAGCGCGCCGCGAGGCAGGCCAGGACCCGTTCGGCGGCGAGCGCGGCGGACGCGACGGCGCCCTCGCCGCACGGGCGCAGCGTCACCCAGTCGCCCGCGTACTCGACCGCCGAGACCGGGCGCCGGGCGAACGCGCCGCGCAGCCCCAGCGCGCGCGGCGTCGCCTCGGGCAGCCCGTGCTCGAACCGGTGCACCCGGGCGTGGACGACGTGCGCCGCGAGGCCGGGGACGAAGCGCTCGCCGCGCGCGACCAGCCGCTCCGCGACCGTCCCGTCGGGCTGTCCGAAGAGGTCGGCGCAGCCGAGCGGCGAGGCGACGAGCGACACCAGGCCGCCGCCGGCGGGCGCCCGCCCCGGATGCTTGTGGTGGTCGGCGGTGACGACGCCGAGCAGCCGGTCGTCGGCGGCGGGGATGAGCGTGGCGAAGCCGGCCCGCGATCCGCCGGGCGCCAGCGGCGCGTCCAGGACGAGGCTGACGCGCAGCATCGGCGTGTACCCGCAGGCGTCCAGGAAGGCCCGTACGGCGGGACGTTCGTCGGCGTACAGGCGCGCCGCGACGGGGGCGGGCACGGCCAGCACCGCCGCGCGCGCGGCGACGTCACCGCGCGGCGATTCCAGCCGGACCGCGTCGCCCTGCTGTGTCACGCGGGCGACGGGATGGCGGGTGGTGACGTCCAGGCGGTCGGCGAGGGCGCGCGCGAGGGTGTCCATGCCGTCGCGGTAGGTGTGCCAGGTCGCGGAGCTGCCGCACGTGGCCAGATGGGCGGCGAGCGGCGCGGCGGCCGAGCGTTCGGGGTCCCAGCCGAAGAATCCGCTGACGAGCGGGCCGATGAGGTGGTCGGACACGTCCCGGTGGTAGGGCCGGACGAGGTCCGCGACGGTGTCCGCGCCGAGCGAGGACGCCTCGGGGCGGGTGGGGTCGAGGTCGCCGCGCTGCGCCATCCGCACCAGCCGGGCCTGGAGCCGGAGCAGGTCGACCCGTGCCCGGGGCCCGAGGCCCGCGCCGGTCAGCAGCCCCAGGGGCCGGCCGGCGTGCGGGCGCGGGCGGCCGTCCCGCCACACCGCCAGGGCGCCGCGGACGTTCGGCACGGCGGCGGGATCGCGGTCCAGGCCGAGCGCGGTGATGAGCCGCCAGGTCGCGGGGTAGCCGGCGCGGCCCGGGAACATCTCGGCGCCGGTGTCGATCAGGCAGCCGTGCTCGCGGACGGTCCGCGTCCGGCCGCCGACGGCATCGGCGGCCTCCAGCACCCGGACGGTGCACCCGGCCTCGGCCAGCGCGTACGCGGTGGCGAGACCGGCGGGGCCCGCGCCCACCACGGCGACGTCCAGTGCGGGCCGCCCGGCCGTCATGCCAGTGCCCCGGCGATCAGATCGGCGACGACCAGCAGCACCACCGTGACGCGGTGGGCATGGATGGCGATCCGGCGCGCGCGCAGGATGTCGCCACGGAAGCCGATCACCAGGTGAGCCAGCCGCATCCCGACGAGCGGGAGCAGGGCGACGGGGAACCACCACGGCGCGGCGCCCGCCACCGCCGATCCGGCGATGAGCGCGACCTGCGCTCCGGTCATCGCGGCGACGAACACCCGGTGCGCCGGCGCGGAGACGAGCGTGGCGACGGTGATGCGCCCGGCGGCGCGGTCGCCGTCGGCGTCGTTGGTGTTGGAGTACAGCCCGAACAGCATCGGACCGGACCCGAACAGCACCGCCTGCACGACGGCGAAGCCGCTCGCCCCGCCGGTCAGCAGCGCGTACGGCACCAGCGTCCAGCCGACGCCGAGGCCGATGAGGAACAGCTCCTGGAACCCGCGGTAGCTGATCTTCAGCCCCCACGAGTACTGCACGGACGCCGCCACGCACACCGCCGCCAGCGCGACCGCCCACAGCGGACGGTGTGGGGCGGCGGCGACCACCGCGACCCACAGCGCCGACCCGAGCGCGGTGGCCGCCCATGAGAACCGCAGCGCCTGCGCCTCGGTGAGCGTCCCGGCGACGAGGGGCTTTCGGGCCAGGCGGCGGCGCGCGGCGTCGGACCCGTAGTTGGCCGCGTCACTGCCGTCGCGGTACCCGGTGACGTCGTCGAACCCCACCATGGCGGCCACCACGACCACCTCCGCCACGAGGACCAGTGCGAGCAGCCCGAACGTCTGCGGCTTCCAGCGGACGGTGGACGCCAGCAGCGCCCACACGACCAGGAGACCGAGGTAGTAGTCGTAGATGTCCAGCTTGGCCAGGCGCGCGTACGCGGCGAGGTCGCCGCGCCCGGTGACGCCGGACCTCTGGAGAGCGGTCTGCTGGCTCATCTGGCCCCCGTGTTCATCTGGTCCCCCTGCGGACGTCGGTGAACGCGCAGACGGTGTCGGCGATGTACTCCACCTGCGCGTCGGTCAGGTTCGGATACAGCGGCAGCGAGATGGTGCGCCGCGCCGCGGACTCGGCGTTCGGCCACGACCCGCCGGGCCGCGCGTAGGGCGCGAACGCGGGCTGGGCCGGCAGCGGGCGCGGGTAGTAGACGTGCGCGGTGACGCCGTGCGCCGCCAGATGGGCGTCCAGCGCGTCCCTGTCATCGGTGAGGACGGTGTACACGTAGGGGAACCGGCCGTCCCCGCCCTCCGGCGGCGCGGTCAGGCCGCGTTCCGCGAGCGGCGCGAACCGGCGCGAGTAGTAGGCGCAGATCTCCGCGCGGCGGGCGAGCCGGTCGTCGAGGCCGGCCAGCCGGTACAGCTGGAACGCGGCCATCACCTCGTCGAAGCGGCTGTTGTGGCCGATCCGGTGGTGGACGAAGCGGTGGACGCCGTCCTGGCCGTGGTTGCGGAGCATCCGCACGTCGGCGGCGAGGCCGGCGTCGTCGGTGATCACCACGCCGCCCTCCCCCGGCATGCCGAACGTCTTGACCTGCACGAAGGAGTAGAGCCCCGCGTCGCCCCAGCGGCCCGCCGGGCGGCCCCGCAGCCGCCCGCCCTGGGCGAGCGCCGAGTCCTCGATCAGGCGGACCCCGCGCCGGTCGGCCAGCGCCCGGAACGCGGGCATGTCCGCCATCACCGAGAACATGTGGGCGGCCAGCAGCACCCGGGTGCGCGGCGTGATCAGCGCCTCGGCGGCGGCGGGGTCGACGGTGAGCCGGACCGGGTCGATGTCGGCGAACACGGGCCGGGCGCCGGCGTCGATGACGGTGGCGGCCAGCGGCGCGCACCCGAACGCCGGGACGACGACCTCGTCGCCGGGGCCGACGTCCATCGCGGCCAGCACCAGGGTCAGCGCGGACGTGCCGCTGGAGCAGGCGACGACGCCGCCGGCGCCGATCCGGGCGGCGAGCGCGCGTTCGAGCCGCGCGGTCCGCTCGCCGAGGATGAACTTCTGGTCCCGGCCGGTCCCGACGGCGTGGACGATGTGGAGAAGCGCCTCGCGGTCCTCCTCGAACAGGTCCGGTGAGAAGAACGGGATCGTCGCGACGGGCGGGGCGGTCATCGCGGCGTCCCTTCGTAGAAGCGCTCGATCTCGTCGCAGACGCGGTCCACCTGCTCGTCGGACAGGTCGGGATAGAGGGGGACGGCGAGCGCGCCCGCGCACGCCGCCTCGGCGCGCGGGAAGTCGCCGGGCCGGTGGCCGAGATGCGCGAAGCACGGCTGGAGGTGCAGCGGGACCGGGTAGTAGACCTCCGTCCCGATCCCCCGGCCGGCCAGGTGCGCGGCGAGGGCGTCGCGGTCCTCGACGTGCAGGAGCTGGACGTACGAGACGCGGTCGCTCCCGGGGGGCGGCGGGATCGAGCCGGGGACGCGGCGGACGCCGGGCACCCCGCTCAGCCGCTCGTCGTAGCGTGCGGCGAGCTCCGCGCGGCGCGCGATGTCGGCGTCGAGGGTGGTGAGCTTGGCCTGGAGGACGGCCGCCTGGACGTCGTCCATCTTGCTGTTGCGTCCCGGGACGACCGTGGCGTTGGAGATGCCGGGGAAGTTGTCGATCGTGCGGCCGCCGCGCCCGTGGTGGCAGAGCATCCGGGCGGTCTCGGCGACGGACTCCTCGGTGGTGAGCACCGCGCCGCCGTCGCCGATGCCGCCGAGCGTCTTGGCGGGGAAGAACGACAGCACCCCGCCGGCGCCGTGCAGCCCGGCGTGGACGCCGTCCGCCCGCATGCCGATCGCCTCGGCGCTGTCCTCCACGATCCTCAGGCCGTGGCGCCGCGCCACCGCGCCGAGCCCGCGCAGGTCCGCCATGCGGTCGAACAGGTGCACCGGCATGATCATCCGGGTGCGGGCGGTGACCGCGGCGTCCGCCGCGCGCGGGTCGAGGCCGTGGCCGTGCTCCTCGATGTCGGCGAAGACCGGGACGCCGCCGGCGAGGACCACGGCACTGGCCGTGGCGATGAACGAGTAGGCGGGGACGATCACCTCGTCGCCCCGCTCCAGCCCCGCGGCGCGCAGCAGCAGGATCAGCGCGTCGGTGCCGGAGTTGACGGCCACGACATGGCCCGCCCCGGTCCACGCCGCGAGCCGGCCCTCCAGTTCGGCGACCTTCGCGGCGTGCGAGAACTTGCCGTTGTCCAGAACGTCGTCGAGATGCTTTCTGATCCCCTCCCAGTGCTGCTGGAAACTCGCGGCCTGATCGAAGAAGGGAATGGCGGCCGACGGAACGGGGGAAGGGGCTTCCGACGGTGTTGTCTGCACGATTTCCTACCCGGAGATGAGAGGGCGGGGGGGCCGCCCGGGAGGTTTCCCGGCCCGCGGTCCGGCCCCGCGGGCCGAATGGCGGCGGATCCTCCCGGACGGCGCTCTTTCCTGGAGGTCCGGGTCAGCGGCCGAGCAGCGGGATGTCGTTGCGGCCGAGGTGGTAGTCGCGGACCGCGTCGACCAGCTCGTCCACCGTCAGCCGTCCGCTGTTGTCGGTGTCGAGCTGGCGGAAGGCCTGGTCGGCGACCTGTCCGTCCAGGCCGATGGCGGCGAACCAGCCGTGCATCTCCGGCGGCGACACCTCACCGTCGCCGTCGCGGTCCAGGATGCCGACGATGGCCTCGATGGTCGGCCGCACCACGGCGGAGAACCCCGCGTCGCCCTTGCTGATGATCTCCTGTTCCGCGGCGCTCAGGAACTCCCCGCGGGTCATCCGCGCGGAGCCGGCCGCCTCCGACAGCTTGTCGAACATGCCGAGGTAGGTCTCCCGCAGCTTGTCGGCCTGGGGGGTGCCCTGGGCGCCGAGCCGGGCGATGATGTCGTCGGCCTCGCGCTCGAAGTCGGACCGGTCGATGACGCCGTTGCCGTTGCGGTCCCACAGCCGGAACCGCTCTTCGAGGCGATTGGACTGGGTGGTGGCCATGACCATTTTCGTTCTCCTCCTGCACCATTCGGTGAACCGGGTGGACGAGCGAACTCCGCGTATCCGTGGTGGTGGCCCGGATTCCGCTTCGCGTCGTTAACTCTGCCCGAGCCCGTCACCGCCGGAACATGCGCCGCGGGTAAGGGATTGATATCTCTCCGACGAATGTCGCGTCACGGGAATGGATCGCCTTGCGGGCATGCCGAATGGCCGGACCCGCCATTTCGGGCGCCGGCGCTTTTCGGCCTTTTCTCAGTCCGGCGGGGCGCCCTGGCGGAACGCCAGCCGTTCGCCCGGCGCCAGGCCGAGCTCGGTCCCGCTGCGCGGCGGCTCGGCGCGGACCAGCACGTTGTAGTGGTTGGGCAGGTGGCAGCCGTCGAAGCCGAGCAGGACGCCGATGCGCCGCCCGGCGATCCACAGCTCGTCGCCGCGGTCGAGCACGCCGCCCGCGCCGATCTCGGCGAACCCGAGGAACGCGACGCGGTCGATGCGCGCGCCCGCCGCGGTCTCGGCGTGGTCGGTGGCCACCAGCTCGTGCACCTCTCCGGCGCGGACGCAGCGGCTGGCGAACGGCTCCAGCCGCATGCCCCGGTCCGTCCGGCGGTGCGCCAGGATCTTGACGAGCGTCGCGGCGACCGCGCTCTTCGGGCCGTCCTCGAACGGGTTCATCCGCCGCCTCCCGTCCGCGCACCGTTCCCGGGACCCGTCCCGGCCTGCGGCGGAGCGGGCGCCGCGGGCGCTGAGGGCGCGGAGGAGGCGGGCGCGCGGCGCTCGGCGATCCGGGTCTCCGCGAGGTGGTAGGCGGCCCGGACGAACCGGAGCGCCGCGAGGCCGCCGTCGGGCGTCCGGGGCGCCCGGATGCGCCGGTCGAAGTCCCGCAGCACGCCCACGTACTCGTGCCACAGCGAGCCCTTGAAGCCGGGATGGCCGTCGAGCATGTCGGCGTGGAGCGTGCGCCCGTCGGCGAGGCGCACCTCGACGTCCTTGCGCTCGCCCGGGTACGACCAGTCGAGCAGGATCCGCGCGGCGGCCGTCCGGCTCCGCAGCCGGACGTCGGCGCGGCGGTCGGTGCCGCGGGCGTCCGTCTCGATCCGGGCGGACACCACCTCGGGCGCCGTGTCGGCGGGCCCGAGCAGCAGCCGCAGCAGGTCGAACGCGTTGGGGCCGTTGTCGGCGACGCACCCGCCGCCGCAGCGGCCCGGGTCGAGATACCAGCCGTCGTCGCCGGCGTGCTCCTCGATGCGCTCCAGGTAGCGAACGGTCACCTCGGTGATCCGGGAGCCGGCGCACTGCTCCCGCAGCCGCGCGACCGCCGCGTTGTAGCGGCGGTGGAAGGCGGTGAACAGCGGGACGCCCCGCCGGTCGGCCAGCCGCCGCAACGCGTCCCCCTGCGCGACGTCCAGCGCGAGGGGCTTCTCCACGCAGACGGCGACGTCCCGTTCCAGCGCGTCGGCGCACACCCGCAGATGCACGTCGTTCGGCACGGTGACCACCACGGCGTCCGGACGCTCCTCGTCGAGCAGCCGGAGGTGGTCGGTGTAGCCGGGTACGGGCGAGGCGTCCGGTTTCGCGGGGTCGCTGTCGCACACGGCGGCCAGCCGCATGGAGGGCGAGTCGCGCAGCGCCGCGAGGTAGAAGCGGGAGATGACGCCGAGGCCGATGACGGCGACCCGCAGCGGCGCGGTCATGCCCGCTCCAGCGCCGCGGGGGCGGGGACGCCGAGGCGCGCGGCGGTGCGGCGCAGCTCCCGGTAGAGGTCCTCGCTCAGCGGGACGCCGTCGCGCAGGCGCTCCTGGGCGCGGCGGTGCTCGTGCCAGCCGGGATACCGGACGGGTTCGGAGGGGTCGGAGGGCGGGCAGCCGAGCAGGGCGCCGAACAGCGTGCCCGCGTCGAGCGCGGCGCCGGTGCGGAGCGCGTCCGGGGCGATCGCGGCGGCGAAGAATCCGATGCCGTCGTCGCGGCCGGTGGGGCCGCCGTCGCCGTCGAGCGCGTCCGGATGCGCGCCGAGCGCGGCCCCGGACACGACCGCGGCGAGGACCTCCACCGCGATGCCGAGCCCGAACCCCTTGTACTGCCCGGCCTCGCCGCCGAGCCACATCAGGTGCGCCCGCCCCTCGTCGAAGGCGGACGGGTCGGTGACGGGAGCGCCGTCGTCGTCGCGCAGCACCCCGGCGGGGACCGGCCGCCCCTCGCGGGCGGCCTGCCGGACCCGGCCCGTGGGGGCGGCGGTCGTGCTCATGTCCAGCACGAACGGCGGATGCGGGCCGGCGGGCGCGGCGACGCTCAGCGGGTTGGTGCCCAGCATCGCCACCGCGCCGCCGGGCGGCCGCGCGATCCGCTGACCGCCGCAGTTGGCGGCGACCAGCCCGATCATGGCGTGCTGCACCGCGCGCAGCGCGTGGTGCCCGGCGCAGCCGAAGTGCGTCGCCCCGCGCACCGCCACCATCCCGATCCCGAAGGTGGCGGCGCGCTCGACGGCGAGGTCCATGGCGGCCTCCGCCGTCCACAGGCCCAGCGCGCGCCGCGCGTCGAGCAGGACCGACGCACCCCGGTCGGCGACCGGCCGCGGGTCGGCGCCGGGGTCGACCCTCCCGTCCTCGAACAGCGGCAGGTAGAGGCGGGTGAGGTTGGTCAGGCCGTGGGACGTCATGCCGGTGAGGTCGCCGTAGCACAGCGCGCGCGCCGCCGCGTCCGCCCGCGCGGACGGCAGCCCGTGGTGCTGGAAGACGGCCGCGGCGAAGTCGAGCAGGTCGGTGTAGGCCGCCCGGACGGACGGGGCGGCCGTCCGGGGGGCGGTGCCGGGATCGTCCGGCGGGTCGGGGACGGGCGAGGGGCGCCGGAACGGCGAGGTCGTGGTCACGGTGATCCATTCAGGTCGTCGGTGAAGGCGGTGAGGACGCGGGAGACGGTGGCGGCGAAGTCGGCGAGCTGGCCGGCGCCGGCGAACTCGCCGTCGGCGTGGGCGTTGTTGGCGGCGAGGTCCCCGGGGCCGAGCACGACGGTGCAGGCGCCCGGGACCTGCGACATCCAGATCGCGTCGCAGGTGAAGGCGGGCTCGCCGGGCGGCCAGGGCGCGACGCCGGCGCGGTCGCGCAGCAGCGCGTGGCCCCAGGCGTCGCGGTCGTCGAGCACCGGCAGCCCGCGCTTGAGCCATTCGAGCCGGGTGACGGCGCGGGCGTCGGCGGCGGTCCGGCCGAACAGCGGCGTGCCCGCGAACGCGAACGCGAACTCCGTCAGCCCCTCGCTCAGCGCGTCCCGCAGGCGCCGTTCCAGGCGGCGCGCGGCCTCCGGGGAGCCGTAGGCGAGGTTGAGCAGCAGGGAGCCGCCGCCGTAGACCTTGTTGTGCCGGGTGCCGGTGTGCAGGCCGGCCACGCACACGGTCGCGTCCGGCACGGAGGAGCCGAGCGCGGTGCCGAGATGCTGGGCCAGGAAGCCCAGCAGGACGCTGGCGTTGTGGCCGTGGCCCGGCCGGTCGTCGACGGCGTCGTCTCCGTCCACGACGATGCGCGCGGTCATCGCGGCGGTGCTGCGGGTCAGGAACCGTCCGCCGGTCGGTTCGCAGAAGACGTTCAGGCGTCCGGTGTAGCCGCGCCGGACGAGGGGCCGGGTGCCGAACACGCCCATCGCCCCGCCCTCCTCCCCCGCGACGGCCTGCACCAGCACGCCGACGTCGCGGCCCAGGGCGGAACGTTCCGCGCGCGCGGCGCGGATGCCCGCGAGCAGCGCCACCGCGGGGCCCTTGGCGTCGATCGCGCCGCGCCCGTGGAAGCGGTCGCCGTCGAACGAGACCGGCTGCCGGCCCGCGACGGTGTCGAGGTGCACGTTGAACATGACCGTGCGCTCGGCGGGGAGGTCGTCCGGCCCGAGGCGGAGCACGAGGCTGGGCTGGCATTCGAGGAACCCGGGACGGGCCGCGGCCGCGCGGACCGCCGCCGGGACCGGCCCGCCGTCCAGGTCGGCGGGCCCGGCCGGGGCGTGCCGGACGGACCGCAGCCCGATCCGGGCGGCGTGGCGCCGGTAGGCGACCTGGGCCTCGGCCAGCCGCGGCGGCGGCGCGTCCGGCTCCAGCGGCCCGGCGGTCGGCAGGCGGAGGAGCCGGAGGAGGAGGTCGCGGTCGCCGGGGTCGAGCGGGGCGGGGAGCCCGGCCGCGGTCACCGCCCGCCTCCGGCGGCGCCGAGCCCGGCGATCAGGCTCTCGAGCGCCCGCCCGTAGGCGACGAAGGCGGCCGGGTCGCCCGAACCGGAGCCGAGGTGGGGGCGCAGCGCGAGATGCGGCTCGATGGACAGCACTCCGCGGTAGCCGCCGCGCAGCAGCGACCGCAGGCACTCGGCGACCTCGGCCTGCCCGGTCCCGGGCGGCACGAAGGCGACCTCGCCGTCCTTCCCGACGAGCGCGTCCTTGACGTGGACGTGCACCACGTACGGGAGGATCTCGCGCAGCATCGGCAGCGGCGGATACCCGTGCGCGACGCCGTTGCCGATGTCGAACAGCAGCCGCAGCCCGGGGCCGCCGATGCCGGTGACCAGGTCCAGCATCCGGTCGGCGCGGTCGCCCGCCCATCCGGCGCAGTTCTCGTGCGCCAGGACGAGCCCGTGGTCCTCGGCGCGGCGGGCCAGCTCGCGCAGCCGCTCGCGGGCGCGGCGGCCCCATTCCGCGTCGTCCAGGCCGCCGGACGGGTACGACATGATCCGCACCAGCCGGGTGCCCAGGACGGCGCAGCGGCGGGCGAGGACGTCGAGCTCGTCGAGGTCGAGCGCGAAGTCGCCGGTGACCGGCCGCGACCAGTCGCCGATCTTGGACGCGACGGCCGCCACGTCCGTCCCCGCCGCCGCCAGCCGGTCGGCCGCCCGGCGGAACGCCCGCTCGTCCAGCCGCGCGACGGGCGTGCCGCCGATCGTGCGCAGCTCCAGCCGGTTCCAGCCGAGCTCGGCCACGGCGCCGATCTGGTCCGCGAGGCCGGGCGCGGCCTCGTCGCCGATGCCGGCGAGCCGGATCCCGTCCGGCGGGCCCTCAGCGGATCGCCCCGGCACCGCGGATCCCCTCCCGCCGGCCGCCGGCCGCCGCGCACAGCCGTTTCGCCTCGGTGAGCAGCCGGACCGCGTCGACCTGCACCGGAAGCGTCCGGTGCATCGAGGTCGCCGGCCGCGCGTAGCGGGCGTACGCGCCGCGCAGGAACGCCGGGAACGCGTCGTCGGTGAACACGGCCCGGGTCGCCTCCTCCCCGGGGCGGACGGTGCGCAACTGGGCGGTGTGGTCGGCGTCGCTGCACGGGTAGTGGCCGACGAGGACGGCCTCGTCGAAGTGCAGGGTGATGCTGCGCTCGCGGACCGGGGAGGTCAGGTCCGAGTCGATCTCGCTGCGGACGCCCGTGGCATGCTCCAGCCGCAGCCGGGCGCGGCCGAGGCGCGGGACCCGCGTGCGTTCGAGGAGCAGGTCGTCCCAGGACGCGTCGACGATCCGCGCGCCCCCGGCGAGGCTGAGCACGACGGCGAGCGCGTGCGGCAGCTCGACGTCGAACGCGGTCGGGTGGTCGCGGGCCGCGATGCTGCGGGTGAACCGCGGCTTGTTCTGGACGACGCGGATCCGCCGCAGCGCGCCGAACTCGCCGGACGCGACCGCCGTCCGCAGCCGCCGGGTGAGGACGCTGTCGATCCAGTGCGTGGCGACCGTGACGTCCAGCCCCCAGCGGCGCCGGATCCGGGCCACCTCCGCCAGCCCGGGCAGGTCCACGGCCAGCGGCTTCTCCACGATGATCTTGCGGTAGCCGAGCCGGGCCAGCCGGGCCAGCAGCGCGGCGCGGGCCTGCGGCGGCGTGCACAGGTGCGCCACGGTCCGCGCGGGCGGGCGGCACCGGGCCGCCTCCTCCAGCGACTCGGCCCGCACCATGCCGGGGACGTCGGCCGGCGGGCGGAGCGGGTCGAAGGCGACGATCGGCCCCCAGGCCAGCAGCCCGGGCGCGGCGGCGCGCACCTTGGCCAGCGAGGGCAGGTGCAGGCCCTGACCCGCCCTGCCCATCCCGACGATGAGAGTATGCAACATTGCAGGTCAGAGCCCTTTCCAGTGCACACGCGGGAGGCGGTTCGGGCGGCCGGGAAGCGGCCTTCCCGACAGCGAGCCAAGCTAATTGACCCATCGTCACCGGTCAATGACGATCCGTGACCGAAAATGTCGATCACAAGGAAACCGCACGTCAGAGGCCAATGGTTCATCGATATTGACCACGAACGGTGACAAGGCACTTGCTCATCGTTATGCGTCGGCGCGGCCCGGGCATCATCGCGGCGTCCCCCAGCCGACTCGTAAGGAGCCGTATGCCCCTGCCCTCACGCATCGCCACCGTCGCCACCGCGCTCACGGCAGCGATCCTGGCCGCGTCGGCCGCCCCCGCCGCCGAGGCGCGGGATCGGGCCGCGCAGCCGGAAGGCAAGATCGTCGTCTTCGTCACCGAGGGCGCGCAGGTCTCCTGGGCCGGCACCCGGCTGAAGGAATATCCGGCCTCGCCGAACTGCCAATCCTTCCCGCCCGGCGCGCACGTGGTCGCCAACCACGGCACCGCCCGGCTGCTGTTCTACTCGGACCCGTTCTGCGCCGTCCCCGTCCCGCCGCCGTTCACCTTCATTTCCCCCGGTTACGGCGCGCACGTGTCCCCGACCGGCAGTTTCCGGAGCGGCTGACGGCGCCAATGGAAAACCGGCGGCGGACTCCTCCGCCGCCGGTTTCCGGGCGCGATCCCGCACCGC
Source organism: Spirillospora sp. NPDC000708 (assembly GCF_040299565.1). NCBI lineage: Bacteria > Bacillati > Actinomycetota > Actinomycetes > Streptosporangiales > Thermomonosporaceae > Spirillospora > Spirillospora sp. NPDC000708. Next base: position 279,306 of record NZ_JBEPCJ010000001.1, on the reverse strand, counting down.
ATGCGGGAATCGCACGTTCACGGCGCCGCGACCCCGTCCCGCGCCCGCACCTCGTGGCGGGTGCGGGGCATCAGCGCGGTGGCGGCGATCAGCCACAGCAACCCGCCGAGCAGGCCCGTCACCTGACACCACGGGCCACGAAAAGTGGCCCGGGAACGTGGGCCTTTACCGGTTCCCCAGCGACTCACCAGAGCGGGTCCAAGGCACCGCCTTACCCTCTGGCTAGGACGGGCGGGTGCACGAGACCGAGCGGAACGCCTGACCGTCCCCCGCCGGTTCCCGCACCCTGGAGGCTCGAGTGCTCGCGGCGCCCGTCCCCCCGATGCCCCCTCATTCCCTGCTGGTCCTTCTCCTCCAGGTCGGGACGCTCGGCCTGCTCGCCCTCCTGCTCGGCCTGCTGGCGAGGCGGCTCGGCATGCCGGCGATCGTCGGCGAGCTGTGCGCGGGCGTGCTCCTCGGCCCGTCGGTCCTCCAGCGGGTCGCGCCGGACCTGTCGGCCTGGCTGCTGCCGCACCGGCCGGAACCGACGCACATGCTGGACGCCGTCGGGCAGGTCGGCGTCATCCTGCTCGTCGGCGTCACCGGGACCGAGATGGACTTCCGGTTCCTGCGCCGGCAGCGCCGGACCGCGCTGTGGGTCAGCGGGACCGGGCTGGTCATCCCGTTCGCCCTCGGCATCGCGGCGGGCCTGCTGCTGCCGGGCGCGCTGCGCGCCGACCACGGCGACACCGCGGTGTTCCCGCTGTTCGTGGGCGTGGCGATGTGCGTCAGCGCCATCCCCGTGATCGCCAAGACGCTGGCGGACATGAACCTGCTGCACCGCAACGTCGGCCAGCTCACGCTGGCGTCCGGCACGATCGACGACGCCTTCGGCTGGTTCATGCTCTCGGTGGTCTCCGCGATGGCGACGTCCGGCGTCACCACCGGGAACATCGCCCGCTCCGCCGGCTGGCTGCTGGTGGTGGTGCTCTTCGCGGCGCTGCCGGGCAGGCCGCTGGCCCGGCTGGCGCTGCGGCCGCTCGCCCGGCACTCCGACCCCATGCCGGTCATCGCCGGGACGGCGGTGCTGATCCTGCTCGGGGCGGCGGCGACGCAGGCCATGGGCCTGGAGTCGGTCTTCGGCGCCTTCGTCGCGGGCATCGTCATCGGCTCCAGCGGGGCCGTCGACCTGCCGCGGATCGCCCCGCTGCGCACGTTCATCCTGGCGTTCCTGGCGCCGGTCTACTTCGCGACGGCCGGCCTGCGGATCGACCTCGGCGCGCTCGCCCGCCCGGTGGTCCTGGCGTCGGCGGCGGCGCTGCTGCTCATCGCCGTCCTCGGCAAGTTCGCCGGGGCGTACCTCGGCGCCCGGATGAGCCGGCTGAACCGCTGGGAGGCGCTCGCCCTCGGCGCGGGGATGAACGCGCGCGGGGTCGTCGAGGTCATCGTCGCGATGGTCGGGCTCCGGCTCGGCGTGCTCAACACCGCGGCGTACACCGTGGTGGTGCTCATCGCGATCGTGACCTCGGTCATGGCCCCGTGGCTGCTGCGGGTGGCGATGCGGCACATCGAGAGCAGCGCCGAGGAGGAGCTGCGGCTCGTGGCGCGCCTCGACGGGGACCGCCCGGACGACGACGTCCAGCCGGTCCGGGCCACGGGCTGAACCGCCGGGCCGGCCCGCGCCGACAGGTTCGGGCGGCGGGGGGGGGGGGCGCGGCAGCACCCCCCCCCCCCCCGGCCGGCCCCGCGCGCCCCCCCCCCCCCCGCCCTCGTCCCCGCCGGCTCCGACGCCGGCCGCGCAGAAAGAGAACCATGCAGGTCTTCCTTCAGACACTGATAGGCGGACTGAGCCTCGGCGCGATCTACGCCCTGGTGGCGATGGGATTCTCCCTCGTCTACCGCACCATGGGCCTGGTCAACTTCGCGCACGCCGACGTGCTCATGATCGGCGCCTACGCCGCGTCCACGTTCTATATGTCGACCAAGCTGCCGTTCGCCCTGGCCATGGTGCTGGCCATCGCGGTCACCGGCCTCATCGGGCTGTTCATCGAGCGGGTGCTGCGCCCGCTGGAGAACAAGGACTTCACCCTGATGCTGATCGGCACGATCGGCTTCGGGATGGTGCTCCAGGCCGTGGCCGTGCTGATCTGGGGCGCGACCGGGCGGGCCGTCCGGACCCCGGTCGGCGGCGCCCCGCTGGAGTTCTTCGGGCTCCGCGTCCGCACCTACGACCTGGTCGTGCTGGCCATCGCCGCGGTGGCGGTGTTCCTGCTCGTCGCGTTCCTGCAGCGGACGAAGATGGGCGCGGCGATGCAGGCGGTCGCGATGGACCACGAGGCCGCCACCGCGGTCGGCATCCACGTCGGCCGCAGCAACGCGATCGCGTTCGCGATCGGCGCCGGGCTCGCCGCGCTCGCCGGCGGGCTCGTCGGCCCGCTGCTGTACGTGAACCCGACGATGGGCGGCACCATCGGCATCAAGGGCTTCGCCGCGGCGATGCTCGGCGGCTGCGGCAACATCCCCGGCGCCATCGCCGGCGGCTTCGCGATCGGGGTGCTGGACTCCTTCGCCGCCGGCCACTTCCAGGGCTACTCCGAACTCGTGGTGTTCCTCGTCTTCACGGTGGCCATCATGATCCGCCCGACCGGCCTGTTCGGCGAGACGACGGTGAGCCGGGCATGAACACCCTCCTCAGGAACCGGTACACGCCGAAGCTCGGAACGCTCGTGGCGTTCGCCGTCATCGCCTGGCTGCTGCCGTACACGGTCGGCGGCTACGCCATCCACGTCGTCGACATCGCGCTGGTGTTCGCGCTGCTGGCGATCGGCATGGGGCTCGCGATGGGCATCGCCGGGCAGATCAACCTGGCGCAGATCGCCTTCTTCGGGGTGAGCGCGTACGCGACCGCGATCCTCACCACCCACAACGGGCTCGGGTTCTGGCCCGCCGCGGCGCTGGCGCTGGTGGCGTCCGCGCTGATCGGGCTGCTGGTCGGCATCCCGGCGCTGCGGATGCAGTCGCACTACCTCGGGATCGTCACGCTGGGCCTCGCGCTCGGCTTCATCAACTGGACCACCAACGCCGAGATCGCGGGCGGCGCCGAGGGCATCTCGGCGATCCCCGTCCCGCCGATGTTCGGCGTCGACCTGTCCAGCGAGTACCTGTACTACTACCTCGAGGTGGTCGTGTTCGCGGCCGCGCTGGCCTTCGGGCTGTTCGTGGTGCGCACCGGCCTCGGCCGGCGGCTGATGGCGATGCGGGACGACCCGCTCGCCGCCGGGGCGGTCGGCGCGGAGATCCCGCTGCTGCGGATGACGGCGTTCATGCTGTCGAGCGTGTTCGGCGGCCTCGCCGGCGTGCTGTACGCGGGCCTGATCCGCTACATCGCGCCCGACACGTTCAACATCGCCAACATGTTCCTGCTGCTGGCGATGGTCGTGATCGGCGGCCGGCAGAGCCTCGTCGGCTGCGTCGTCGGCGCGGTCGGCCTGACGCTGATCCGCGAGAAGCTGGTGGACCACCCCACCTACGCCCAGCTCGGCTTCGGCGTCGTCGTGGTCCTCATGGTGGTCTTCGCGCCGACCGGGCTCGCCGGCGTCCCCGCCCGGCTGAAGGCCTTGCTCGACCGCCGGCTCGGCCGGACCGCGGAACGGTCCGTCCTGCGGCCGTTCGAACCGTACGAGGCCGCCGCCCATCCGGGGGAGAGGACCGCGGGCGGTGAACCGCGGCCGATGCTGGAGATCGACGGCATCGCCAAGCAGTTCCGCGGGCTGAAGGCGCTGAAGGACGTGTCCCTCACGGTCGAGCGCGGCGAGATCCGCGGCATCGTCGGGCCGAACGGCTCGGGGAAGACCACGCTGTTCAACGTCATCAGCGGCTTCTACCGGCCGTCCGGCGGGCGGGTCCTGATGGACGGGCAGGTCGTCTCCGGGTCCCGCCCGTACCGGCTCTCCCGGCACGGCCTGGCCCGCACGTTCCAGAACCTGCGGCTGTTCGGGGAGCTGACCGTCCGGGACAACCTGCTGGTGGCCCTCGACCGGTCCCGGACGTACGCGATCTGGCGGTACGCGCTGTGGCCCGTCGGGATCTGGCGGCAGGAGCGCCGCCTGCACCGGCGGGCCGACGACCTGCTCCGCCGCTTCGGGCTGACCGAGTTCGCCGCGGCGTCGCCCGGCGCGCTGCCGTACGGCATCCAGCGCCGGATCGAGATCGCCCGCGCGATGGCCGGGTCGCCGCGCCTGCTGCTGCTCGACGAGCCCGCCGCCGGGCTCAACGGCGAGGAGGTGCGCCAGCTCTCGGAGATCGTGCGCTCCATCCGGGACAGCGGCGTCACCGTCGTGCTCATCGAGCACAACATGGGGCTGGTGATGTCGCTGTGCGAGCGGGTCACCGTCCTCGCCGGCGGGTCGGTGATCGCCGAGGGCACCCCCGCCGAGGTCGTCGCCGACCACGCGGTCATCGAGGCGTACCTCGGCGACTCCGCGATGGCCGGCATGCCCCTCCCGAATACCGAGGTGAGCTCATGAACGCGGGCACGGCCGCTAAAGGCGGCGAGAAGGCCGGGGCCGGGACGGACGGCCCGGAACCGGCGACGCTGACGGTGGAGGACCTCTCCGTCCACTACGGCGGGGTCTGCGCCGTCAACTCGATCGGCTTCACGGTGGGACCGGGCCAGTCGGTCGGGATCATCGGGGCGAACGGGGCGGGCAAGACGTCCACGCTCAAGGCGCTGATGGGACTCGTCCCGCGCAGCGGAGGACGCGTCACGTTCGGCGACACGGACCTCACCCGGGTCAAGGCGCGCGACATCGTCCGGCACGGCATCGGCTACGTCCCCGAAGGCCGGCACGTCTTCCCGGGCCTCACGGTCGAGAAGAACCTGATGCTCGGCGCCTACGCGCGCGCGTGGCGCGGCGCGGAGACGAAGGCGTCGCTCGCGGAGGTCTACGAGCTGTTCCCGGTGCTGGGGGAGATGCGGTCGCGGCTCGCGGGCGCGCTGTCCGGCGGCCAGCAGCAGATGCTGGCCGTCGGCCGGGCGCTGATGGCGCGGCCCCGGCTGATCCTGCTGGACGAGCCGTCCATGGGCCTGTCGCCCAAGCTCGTCGAGGACATCCTCGCGGTGCTCGTGCGGCTGCGCGAGGAGGGGCTGAGCCTGCTGCTGGTCGAGCAGAACGCCAAGCTGACGTTCGAGGCGACCGGTGACTGCGTCGTGATGGAGAACGGCGAGGTGGCGATGGTCGGCACCTCCCGCGAGCTGCGCGACGACGTCCGGGTCCGCCGCATCTACCTGGGCCTCTAGGTGCACCGTCGCCGGGCTCGTCCGGATCGTCCGGTCCGAGCCCGGCCTGGGGACGGGGCGGCGCGCCGCGGGTCAGCGGCAGAAGGGCTTCATGCCCATCGCGGACTCGATGCCGTTCAGCACCAGGCTCTGGAACTGCTTCGCCCCCGCGAAGCCCGTGCCGTCGTCGGTGAACGCCTTGGCGTCGTGCCCGAGCGTGGTCAGGAAGGCCCGGCCGCCGTCGTAGTACTGGCACCACGCGACGGGGTGGAACGAGCCGTGCCCGGGATGGTTCATGTTGCCCGTGACGCCCTGGGCGAGGGTCTTCTCGTCCACGGTGGCCAGGAACCGCACCTCGCTGGGGAACGGGACGAGGTTGTACCACTCGTCGCTGAAGTCCCACCGGCCCGGCAGCCCGGCGGTCGAGGCGTCCTTGCGGTCGGCGGTCTGGACGGTGCCGGGCTGCGCGCGCCCGTGGTCGTAGAAGTTGGCGCCGCCGAGGAGCCCCTCGTACCAGGGCCAGTTGTACTCGGTGCCGAACGCGTTGTGGATGCCGACGAAGCCGCCGCCTCCGCGGACGTACTGCCGCAGCGAGGTCTGGGCCGCGTCGTCGAGGGCGTCGCGGGTGGTGCTCATGAAGACGACGGCGTTGTAGCGGAACAGCGTCGACGGCGAGGCGAGCTGCGCCACGTCCTCGGTCCAGTCGACGCCGAACCCGTTGTCCTGCCCCATCTTCACCAGGGCCTTCTGGGCCACGTTGGCGTCGCTGAGCGGCGGGTCCATGCCCGGGCCGAGGGCGGGGCCGAGGTTGGCGTGCCGGGGTCCGGCGGTGCGGCTGTAGACGAGGATCTTGTAGCCCTTGGCCGGGTCGAAGTTGCCCCAGTCGTGGTAGCAGCGGGGGTCGGTGCCGCGGCAGACGCCGTAGACCGGGTCGCCGAGCTCCTGCGCGCCGGCGGTCTTCGGCTTGGCGAGCGGGCCTGCCGTGGCCGGTCCGCCGGTGAGCGCCGCGGCGGCCAGCACGGCGGCGGTTCCGACGGCCGCCGCGGCGGCGGACAGCAGGGGGGACGGGGGTCTCCTCATGGGGCGGGTTCCTTTCCGGCGCTCTCGATCGCTGGTCCATCTAGCGGACCAATCGAACCGTCTAGAGGTTCTAGGACGATCTCACGCGGATCCGCCGTCGGCAATACCTCCGGTGACGCCCGCTCTGGGCGGGCACAGAGATCCACGGTCATGACTGGTGAAATTACCGATGTGCGGGAGCCGTTCGAGATGCAGGCTATTGCCAGGGCCGCGGAAGCGGCTTACCGTGTCGTCCGTTGATCGGACCGTTGAGTCCGTCTAGTGGACCCACGGAATGGGAGAGAGCATGGATCGACGGAACTTCCTGACCGGGGCGGCCGCGGTCGTCGGCGGCACCGTGGCCTTCACGCCGCTCCGCGCTCCCGCGGCGAACGCCGACGCCGCCTCGTCCCGCCTCGCCCTGCCCGTCCCGCCGCAGCCGACCGCCTTCGGCGCCACCGGCCGCGACTTCCCCAAGGTCTGCGGGAACCTCGGCAACCAGAACCACTCCACGCTCGGCCGGATCGACCGCGGCAACGTCCGGCGCCTCGGCGGCGCCTGGCACGTCAACCTCGAAGGCGGGAGCACGTCGGGGCGCTCCCAGCAGAGCACGATCGTCGCCCAGGACGGCGTGCTGTACGTGCAGAGCGGCCAGCAGAACGTCTTCGCCGTCGACGGCCGCACCGGCGAGGTCAAGTGGAAGACCAACGTCGGCTCGCAGCAGACGAACATGCGCGGCGTCGGGCTGGGGCAGGGGCTGGTCTTCACCACGTCCGGTTCCAACATCGTCTACGCGCTCGACCAGAAGACCGGCGCCGTCGTGTGGCAGCGCGAGCTGCTCGTCGCCGGCGAGGGCGACCCGAACTGCGATCCGCAGGAAGGGCAGTGCGGCGGCAACCGCGGCGGCCTCGCCGGCGCCATCGTCTACTTCGACGGCCTCATCTACGTCGGCACCGAGGGCAGCACCGCCGGCGCCCGCGGCCGCGCCTACGCCCTCGACGCCCGCACCGGCGAGATCGCCTGGACGTTCTGGGGCCCGCCCGGCCCCGGCGAGTTCGGAAACGACACCTGGGAGGGCGACACCTGGAAGACCGGCGGCGCCGTCTGCTGGATCCACCCGGCGATCGACCCCGAGCTCGGCCTCGTCTACTGGACGTTCGGCAACCCGTACCCCCGCACCAACGGCTCCACCCGCGGCGGGACGAACCTGTTCGCCAACTGCCTGGTCGCGATCGACGCCAAGACCGGGAAGCGGCGCTGGCACTTCCAGTCCGTCCACCACGACATCTGGGACTTCGACAACGTCATGGCGCCGGTGCTGATCGACCTGAAGATCGGCCACCGCACGCGCAAGGTCGTCGTGTACGGCAGCAAGGTCGGGATGTTCTACATCCTGGACCGCGAGACCGGCAAGGGCGTGCACGGCATCACCGAGCGCCCCGTCCCGCAGGAGCCGCGGCAGAAGACCTGGCCGACGCAGCCGTTCCCGGGCGGCGAGCCGTTCGTCCACCAGGCGCCGAGCTTCCACGACACCACCCGGCCCGTCCCGTACTACCCGACCGGCGAGATCTTCACGCCGTTCTGGGACGACGCGACCATCCTGTTCCCCGGGGCCGGCGGCGGCGCGGACTGGTCGTACATGTCGTTCAGCCCGCACACCGGGTTCGTCTACGTCGGGTACGGGCTCATCAACTCCTCCTACTCCAACACCAACGGCGGCCGCGTCAACACCGCCCGGCCGCTCGGCGAGTACTTCTCCGGCGGCATCGTCGCCGTGGACCCGCGCACCAACAAGCCCGTGTGGCGCAAGGAGGGCGAGTGGTCCCTCGCCCACGGCAACGGCATCCTCACCACCGCCGGGCGCGTCATGTTCCAGGGCGGCCCGGACGGCGTGCTCCACGCGATGGACGACACCACCGGCCGCGACCTGTGGAGCTGGCAGTGCGGCGCCGGCGTCCACACCAGCCCGGTCAGCTACGAGATCGACGGCGAGCAGTACATCGCGGTCTTCGCCGGCGGCAGCGGGCTGCCCTACCCCGACATCCCCAAGGGCGACCACCTGTGGGCGTTCAAGCTGAACGGCAAGGTCGGCCCGGCGCCCGCGCCGACGCCGCCGTCCAAGCGCAACCAGATCCGCACCGCGCCCGTCGCCGGAGCGGACGCGAACAACACCGTCACGCTCGGCCGGATCTGGGACTCCGCCGCCGGCGCGCCCGGCGGCGCGGAGAACACCGTCGCGCAGAACGCGATGTCCCCGCAGCACATGACCGTTCCCGTGGGCACCGAGGTCACCTTCGTCAACCCGGCCGGGAACGAGCACTCGCACGGCGCCGCGTCGTTCTTCGAGCACGTGTTCAACTCGGGGCGGCTGAAGCCCGGCGAGTCGTACAAGCACACCTTCGCCGAGCGCGGCGAGTACTTCTACAACGACCCGGTCTTCCCGCAGAGCACCGGGAAGATCGTCGTCCAGTGACCCCCGGGCCGGCGGGCCCGGGCCGCACAGATCCCCCCACGGAAGGGAAGTACCAGAGATGACCCAGCACATCCCCGACGCCGAGACCGCGAACGCCGACGTCCACGACGCCCAGGCGCAGGGCGCCGCCGCCCGGCGGGCGGACTCCTGGTCCACGCCCGACTACCGGATCGTGGAGACCTCCCTGGAGGTCACGGCCTACTTCGGCGTCGAGATCTGATCGCCGGCCGATGAGGGTGCGCGTTCTCGGCACCGCCGCGGGCGGCGGCGTCCCCCAGTGGAACTGCGTGTGCCACGGGTGCGCCGCCGCCCGCGCGCACCCGTCGTGGCGCCGCCGGCACGCCTCGATCGCGATCGAGGCGTCCCCGGGACGCTGGTACGTGGTCAACGCGACGCCGGACATCGCGGAGCAGATCGAGGCGACCGCGGACCTGCGTCCCGGCCCGGAGCGGCGCCGCACCCCGGTCGCGGGCGCGGTGCTGACCGACGCCGAACTCGACCACACGCTCGGGCTGCCGCGGCTGCGGGAGGCGGCGGGCCTGCGCGTCGTCGCGACCGCCACCGTCCGCGACGCGCTGGCGGGCGGCCTCCGGCTGGACCGCGTCCTCGCCCCGTACACCACGCTGACCTGGACGGAGCTCCCCGAGGACGGGGCCGTCCCGCTCGACGGCACCGGGAGCCTGGAGATCGCGGCCGTCCGGGTCTCGGGCAAGCGCCCCCGCTACGCGGCCGGCCTCGACCTGCCGGACGGGGCCTGGTCCGTGGCGCTGCACGTCACCGACCGGCGCGCCGGCACCAGCCTCGTCTACGCGCCGGCGCTCGCCGGGTGGCCGCCCGCGCTCGGCCGGGCCCTGTCCGCCGCGGACTGCGTCATCGTCGACGGGACGTTCTGGGACGACGCCGAGCCGCGCCGCTCCGGGTTCACCGAGCGGACCGCCACCGAGATGGGCCACCTGCCGATCACCGGCCCGGACGGCACGGCCGAGCGGCTCGCGGCGCTGCCCGCGGCGCGGCGCCTCTACACGCATCTCAACAACACCAACCCCCTCGTCGACCCCGGTCACGACGGCCACCGCGCCCTCGCCGGAATGGGGATCGAGGTCGCATCGGAAGGCCAGGTGATCGACCTGTGAGCACGACGACGGACGCCCCGCGCCGTCCCGCCCGCCCGCTGCCCTGGACGCCCGGGGAGGTGGAGCACCGGCTCCGCCGGATCGCCGCCGAGCGCTACCACCACCGGCACCCGTTCAACCTGCGGATGCACGACGGGCTGCTGACGCCGGAGGAGCTGCGCTGCTGGGTGCTGAACCGCTTCCACTACCAGCGGCACATCCCGATCAAGGACGCGCTCATCCTCGCCAAGCTCGACAGCCGGGAGCTGCGCCGCGCCTGGATCCGGCGCATCCACGACCACGACGGCCGCGACGGCCGCGACGGCGACGCCGGCGGTCCGGGGGACGCGGGCGGCATCGAGCGGTGGCTGCACCTCGGCGAGGCCGCCGGCCTGGACCGGGTGCTGCTGCTCTCCGGCGAGGGCGTCCTGCCCGGCGTGCGGTTCGCGGTCGAGGGCTACGTGAACTTCTGCCGCCTCGCCACGCCCCTCGAAGCGGTCGCATCGTCGCTCACCGAGCTCTTCGCGCCGGACCTGATGGTCACGAGGATCGGGGCCTGGGAGCGGCACTACCCCTGGATCGAGCCGGAAGGGCTGCGCTACTTCCAGGTCCGCGTGGCGCAGGGCCGCCGGGACGCCGACGAGGCCCTCGCGCTGGTGCACCGGTGGGCCGAGACGCGCGCCGACCAGGAACGCGTGCTGGCCGCGTTCGCCTTCAAATGCGACGTGCTCTGGTCGCTGCTGGACGCCGTCGAGCACGCCACGGCCACGGGGAGCGCGGATGCAGGCTGAACACGCTTCGATGACGACGGCGGCCACGAGCGGGACGCGGCCCGCGCTCGCCCGCTCCGTCCTGCTCCGCTACGACCGCGTCCGCCGCGCCGAGCTGCTGCTGATGCCCGAGCGGGCCGTCCTGCTCAGCCCGGAGGCCGGCCGCATCCTGCGGCTCTGCGACGGGCACCGCACCGTCGCCGGCATCATCGCCGCGCTCGCCGCCGACCACCCGGACGCCCCGCTCGACCGGGACGTGCCCGAGTTCATCGAGAGGGTCCGCGCGGAAGGGTGGCTGCGATGACCGAGCCCGCCGCGCCGTGGGCGCTGCTCGCCGAACTGACCCACGCGTGCCCGCTGCACTGCCCCTACTGCTCCAACCCGCTCGAACTCGTCCGGCGGCGCGCCGAACTGGCGGCGGACGAGTGGGCGCGGGTCCTCGCGGAGGCCGCCGACCTCGGCGTCGTCCAGGCGCACATCTCCGGAGGCGAGCCGCTGCTGCGCCCCGACCTCGAACGGATCGTGGCGGCGGCGCACCGCGCCGGCGTCTACACCCAGCTCGTCACCAGCGGCCTCGGCCTCACCGCCGCGCGGCTGGACGCGCTGGTCGATGCCGGCATCGACAGCGTGCAGCTGTCGGTCCAGGACGCGGACCCGGCGAACTCCGACCTCATCGCCGGGCGCGCCTCCTACGCGGCGAAGGAGCGCGCCGCGGGCGTCATCCGGGCGGCCGGGCTCCCCTTCGGGCTCAACGTCGTCCTGCACCGGCACAACCTCGACCGCCTGCCGCAGATCATCGAGATGGGCGAGCGCTGGGGAGCCGACCGCGTCGAACTGGCCAACGCGCAGTTCTACGGCTGGGCCCTCCGCAACAGGGACGTCCTGCTCCCCACCGCGGAACAGCTCGACCGCGCGAAACGGGCAGTGGCCGGCCACCGGGCGAAGTCCCGGCGACCGGAACTGGTGTGGGTCCTTCCCGACTACCACGAGGGCGTGCCGAAACCGTGCATGGGCGGCTGGGGTGCCCGTTCCATCACGGTGGCGCCCGACGGGACGGCGCTGCCGTGCCCCGCCGCCTACGCGATGACCGGCCTGCGCCCGCCGAACGTCCGCGACCGCCCGCTGTCGTGGATCTGGCGGCGGTCCGACGCCTTCAACGCCTACCGCGGCACCGCGTGGATGAGCGGTCCGTGCGGCGAGTGCCCGCGCCGCGAGACCGACTTCGGCGGATGCCGGTGCCAGGCGTTCGCCCTGACCGGCGACGCCTCCCGCACGGACCCGGCCTGCGCCCTGTCGCCCGACCACCACCTCGTCCGCGACCGCGCCGTCCTCGCCGGGCGGGAGGCCGGCGCCGAGCCCGCCGGAGACCCCGCGCCGGACTTCGTCTACCGGCGGCCGGCGAACGCCCGCCGCTAGGAGCCGCCGCGGCCGGGGCCGTTCTGCGAGCGCCCGCCGCGCGCGGGTCGGCCGCGTCCCGCGCCGGTCAGGTAGGCCACGACCATCTCGCCGATCATCTCGCGGTGCCGCTCCCGGTGCTCGGGCGCCGTCATGTCCCGCCCGAACAGCGCGCCGAACGTGTGCTGGTTCGCGATCCGGAAGAAGCAGAACGAGCTGATCATCATGTGCACGTCGATGGCGTCCGCCTCGGCGACGAAGTCGCCGGAGGCGCGGCCGGCGTCGAGGATCTGCGAGATCAGCTCCGCCACCGGGCCGCTGAGGTTCGGCAGCGCCTCCGACTTGCGCAGGTGCTCGGCCTGGTGGATGTTCTCGATGCTGACGAGCTTGATGAAGTCCGGATGCGCCTCGTGGTGGTCGAACGTCAGCTCGGCCAGCGTGCGGATCGCCTCCACCGGCGCCAGGTGCTGGACGTCGATCGTCGACTCCAGCTTGCGCACCTCGCCGTACGCCTTCTCCAGCACCGCGACGTACAGCTTCTCCTTGCCGCCGAAGTAGTAGTAGATCATCCGCTTGGTGGTGCGCATGAGCGCCGCCATGTCGTCCACCCGGGCGCCGGCGTACCCGTGCCGCGCGAACTCCCGCTGCGCGACCTCCAGGATCTCCGCGCGGGTGCGGTCGGCGTCGCGCTGGCGCTCTCCCGAGGCGGATGTGACGGAGTGCGACGGCATGTGACTCCAGGAGAGGGGTGCGGACGAGGACACATCTTATGGTGCTGCGGGCGCCCGCTCCGCTCGCTGACCACGAGTGGTCCCGGGGCGGTGCCCGCCGGGGGCTAGCCCGCGCGGCGGCGCGGCCGGGCGTGCTGCGCGGCGAGCCGGACGGGCGCGTTGACGGCGCCGTAGCCCCGGTAGCCGCCGATCCGCTGGACGATCTCGAAGAAAACGCGGCCGGTCGTCTCGGTGTAGAAGTGCAGGAACTCGCCGTGCTCGTCCCGGTCGTACAGCAGGCCCAGCTCGCGGAGCAGCCGGTGCCTTTCCGCGCCGAGGTCGTGGCGGGCCTCGAGGTCGTCGTAGTAGTTCTCCGGTATCGCGAGCATCGGGCCGCCCGACGCGCGGAACCGGCGCGCGGTCGCCACGATGTCGCCGCTGGCGAACGCGATGTGCTGCCACGCCAGGTCGTGCGACCCGTCGTGCGCGCCGACGTGCGCGACGTTGAGCGCGACCCGCACCGCGCCGTCCTCGGTGGACACCGCCCGGCTGCGCATCAGCCCGTACGGGTCCGGCAGTTCGAGGCTCTCGTGGGGGCGGAGGCCCAGGACGCTCCGGTAGAACAGCGACGCCTCGTCGAAGTGGTGCCACGGCTGGGTGAGCGCCACGTGGTCGATGTGGGTGATCCCGCCGGTGGCCGCGGCGGGGCTCCGCCGGCCGGCGGAGAAGTCGTCGGTCCAGCTCGGATGGTCGGGACGCGCCGTCCGGCAGAAGAACACCTCGGTCCCGTCCGGTGCGGCGACGGCGTCCAGCGGGGCGTCGTGGGGTCCCCGCATCCGTGGCAGGACGGGGGAGAGCAGCGCCTCGGCGCGCTTGACCGACGCGGCCGGGTCCGGCGACTCCAGGCCGATCGCGCCGAGCGCCGGGCCGTCCGGGCTCTCCGCGCTCCCGCTGTTCACCAGCACGCGGGCGGCGCCCTGCTCCCAGAGCTCGACCGGCTTGCCGGAGTGCACGCCGGTGCGGACGAACCCGAGGGCCTCCAGCAGGTCCCCGAGCGGCCCGGCGGACGGGGCCGCGAGCTCGGCGAACGCGAAGCCGCTCGGCACGACCGGACGGGGCGGCGACGTCAGCCCCGCCACCGGGCCGCCGGCGCGCAGGCCGACCTGCTCCTCCAGCGCGATGAGGGAGCGCATGGCGTCCTGCGCCGTCCGCATGGACGCCGCCTGCCGGAAGATGTCGTTGAACACCTCCAGCGACAGGGGCCCGTCGTAGCCCGTCCGCAGGACGTGCGCGACGAGACCCGCCACGTCCATGTCGCCCTGGCCCGGGAAGCACCGGTAGTGGCGGCTCCAATAGAGGACGTCCATCGGGAGCGAGGGAGCGTCGGCGAGCTGCAGGAAGAAGATCTTGTCGCCGGGGATGGCGCGGATGGCGTACGGGTCGACGTCCCGGGCCGAGATGTGGAAGCTGTCCAGGCACAGTCCGAGGGCGGGGTGGTCGGCCATGCGGACGATGCGCCAGGCGTGCGCGTAGTCGCTGACGTGCCGTCCCCACGCGAGCGCCTCGTAGGCGATCCTGATCCCGTGCTCCGCCGCGCGCTCCGCGAGTAGCCGCAGCTGCTCGGCGGCGAGGACGTCGTCGTCGATCGCGGCCGGGGAGACGTTCGAGCACACCAGCATCTGCCGCGCGCCGAGCCGCTCCATCACCGCGAACTTGTGCTCCGCGCGGCGCAAGCCCCCGGCGAGCAGGTCCGGAGGCACCGCCTCGAAGTCGCGGAACGGCTGGTACAGCTCGACGGCCAGGCCGAGGTCCGCCGCCCGGTCCCGGACGTCCTCGGGGCTCAGGTCGCTGACGAGCAGGTCGTTCTCGAAGATCTCCACGCCGTCGAAGCCGGCGCCGCCGATCGCGGTGAGCTTGTCCGCCAGCGAGCCGCTGAGCGATACGGTCGCGATTGACCTGCGCATGGCGCGATACGCCCCCTCTTTATGGACGAACTAGTACGTTAGCGTAGCAAGGGCGCCGCGCCGGCGCCCCCCTCACGAGGAGCCGCGTTCCCGGCGGAGCCGCCCCCACGGCTTGTACACGGCGAGGACCGTGGCGAACGCGAGCGTGGAGAGCGACACCGCCGGCGGGAAGAAGAGCGTTTTCACCTTGTCGCTGGACGGCGTCCCGACCAGGAGCCGTTCCCCGTAGTCCGCGACCGCGTCCATGCCCGGCTGGAGCACGACGAGAATGAGGACGCAGAGAAGCAGGTTGAGCGTGAGCTTGACCGCCACCCACCAGTAGCGCACCAGCCCCCACTTGCCGCCCAGGCCGAGCAGCAGGCCCGTCACGAGGCAGAGCAGCCCGGACAGCAGCATCGGCACCGCCGCGAACTCCGCCAGCGCCCGGTACGCCAGGCTCCGCACCTCCACGTCGGAGGCGAACCAGCCGGTCAGCACCAGCACCGCGACGATCACGTCGATGCCGAACCACGCGCCGGCCGACAGCAGGTGGACGACCAGCGTGGCGCGCCGCCACCGCCGGGAGAGCCGCCACGCCCGCGCCGTCCGCCGCCCAGGCCGCTCGCCGGTCACGGCGGCCGGCTTCTCGGCCGTACCGCCGGGGTCGTGCCGGGGCTCCTGCCCTCGATCGCGGGTCGGACGCACGGTCATGATCGGCTCCTTCGGGACGGACCGGGGCCGCCCGAGCGCGGCGGGTGTCCGGTGGCGATGACCGCCAGGATCCAGGCCGGACGTCCGCCGGGCATCGGCCCGGCGGCGACACCCGGCCTACGCCCCGCGCGGTACGGATCGCGCCGCGGCATGCGCCCTTGACCTTCGAGCCGGGTCGAAGGTCTACCGTCCGGGTGTGCGGACGATGCGGATCTCCCAGCTCGCCGAGCGCTCCGGCGTCCCGGCCACCACCCTGCGGTTCTACGAGACCGCCGGCCTGCTGCGGGCCGATCGGTCCGCGGCCGGGTACCGGCTCTACGGCGAGGAGGCGGTGGAGCGCCTGGCGTTCATCGGCGCCGCCAAGGACCTCGGCCTGCGGCTGGAGGAGGTGTCGGAGCTGCTCCCGGTGTGGGAGTCCGGGGCGTGCGCGGAGGTGAAGGCCGATCTCCGCCCGCGCATCGCGCGGCACGCGTCCGAGGCCCGTGCGCGCGCCGCCGAGCTGGCGGCGTTCATCGGCGTCCTGCACCGGGCGCTGGAGCGGCTGGACGGGCTGCCGGACCGGGCGGGCCCCTGTGACGACGAGTGCGGGTTCCCGTCCGCGGGCTCGCCGGTCTCCCCGGCGTCACCGCTCGTCCATGACGCTTCTGCTGGAGGCGGGAGCGAACGGTGGCGGACCGCTCCGGTCGCCTGCTCGCTGAAGGGGGACGCTCTCGGCGAGCGGACCGAGCAGTGGCGGCGGCTGGTCGGTGACGGCGCTGGCCGCCGGATCGAGGACGGCGTACGGCTCACCGTGCCCGCCGACCGCGCCACCGGCATCATGGCGCTCGCCGCCGCCGAGCAGCGGTGCTGCCCGTTCTTCGACTTCCGGCTGCATCTCGACGGCCCGGTGCTGCACCTGGAGGTACGCGCCCCCGATGAGGGCGCCGAACTGCTTACCGAACTGTTCGGCCCGGGAGGCTGACCCGTCGGCCGGAGGCGCGCGACCTCATCGGCGTTCCGGCCGGTGCGGAGGCCCCGGCGGATCAGCGCGAGGCGTGATCGGGACCGGCGGGGCGTATCGTCCGGCAGAGCAGCGAGGCTCCGGCGGCCAGGGCCAGCAGGGTCCCGGCGAAGGCACCCCAGCCGGGCGGCGTGCCGAGCAGCGCGTGGCGCGCCCCGTCCGGGATCTGCTCGGTGATCACGAACACGGCCATCGCCACGACGAACCAGCCGAAGACGCGGCGGAGCCGGTCCGGCTCGACGCGCCCGGTGAGCCGCGAGCCGGCGAGGCTGCCGGCCACCGCGACGCCGGTCACCGCGAGGGTGAGGCGCCAGTCGAGCTGGACGCTCTGCAGGTGCCCGGCCAGGCCCGCGAACGAGTTGGCCGAGATGACCAGCAGCGAGGTGCCGACGGCGGCGGGCAGGGCCAGCCCGCCCAGCAGGACGAGCGCGGGCACGATCAGGAACCCGCCGCCCGCGCCGATCAGGCCGGTGACCAGCCCGACCACGGCGCCGTTCAGCAGGGTCCGGGCCGCCGGCCGGGGAGGCGGGGCGTGGCCCGGGGCGGCCCCGGGACGGGCGCGCGAGCCCCCGCACAGCATCGCGAACGCGGTCATCGCCATCATCACGCCGAAGCCCGCCAGCAGCACGCCCGCGGGGAGGAACGCCGCGAGCCGTCCGCCCAGGTAGGCGCCCGCCATGCCCGCGGCGCCGAACAGCAGGCCGGTGCGCCATCGCACCCGTCCCGCGCGCGCGTGCGGGAGCACGCTGACCGCGCTGGTCACGCCGACGACGAACAGGGACATGGCGATGGCACGCTCCGGGGCGGCGCCCGCCAGATACACCAGGACCGGGACGGTCAGGATCGACCCGCCGCCTCCCAGCAGGCCCAGGGTGAGGCCGACGGCGACCGCGGCGGCGAGAGTGAGAGCGAGGGTCATCCGGGACCCCCGTCCCGGACGAGGCGCTCGATGGCGTCGGTGCCGCACGCGGGCCCCCGGTTGAACGGCAGGCGCGCCAGCAGCATCCCCATCGCGCAGGTGTCGGTCAGCGCGGCGACGGTCAGCCCCGCGCCGATCGCGGCGGCCAGCCAGCGCAGGGCGGGCACGGCGAGGCCGCCGACGACCCCGACGAGGACGAGCGACCCGGCGACGAGGCGCACCTGGCGTTCGAGGTCCCAGGCGGCGCGGCCGCGGTTCACCGGGGCGCCCGACGCCTCCCAGGCGGTGATGCCGCCGTCGAGGACGTGCACGCCGGTCAGCCCGGCCTCGGCCAGGGCGCGTTCGGCCTGCGCCGCGCGGGCGCCGCTGCGGCAGACCAGCACGGTCTCGCCGAGCCGGCGGCCGAGCTCGTCCCGGTGCTCGCGCAGCAGGTCGAGCGGGACGTTGTACGAGCCGGGGATGTGCACGGACGCGAACTCGGCGGGCGTGCGCACGTCCAGCAGCCGCGGCGGATCGGGCTGGGCCAGGCGCTCGCGGAGCGTCGCGGCGTCGAGCCGGGCAGGGGACAGGGGCATCGGAGGTTCTCCTCGGTGTCAGGCGGCCGCGACGATCGGAAGGCCGGTGAGGGAGTCGGTGCGGTACTCGTCGTCGATCGCCACGACCCGGCGGCCGGCGGCGGCCAGGATCGACGCGGCGATGGACGCCCGGTAGCCGCTCTGGCAGTGCACCCAGACCTCGCCCGTCGGGACGTCGTCCAGGCGCCGGAGCAGGTCGTGCAGCGGGACGTGCACCGCGCCGTCGATCCGGGACCCGGACCACTCCTGGTCGCGGCGGACGTCCAGGACCACGACCGGGCGGTGGTGGCGGACGGACGCCAGATCGGCGAACGTCGCCGTCGGCAGCGTGCTCGGGTCGCCGGACGACCAGTCCTCCGGGCCGCCCGTGGCGGCCGCGGCGGGCCGGTCGATGCCGATGCGGACCAGCTCCCGCTGCGCGGTCGCGACGTCCTCGGCCGTCGCGCCCAGCAGGGTCACCGGCGTCCCCCAGGGGATCAGCCAGCCGAGGTAGGTGGCGAAGGCGCCGTCGAGCCCGAAGTTGAGCGCGCCCGCCGCGTGCCCGGCCGCGAAGGCCGTGCGGCTGCGCAGGTCCACCACCCATTCGCCGGCGTCGATCCGGTCGCGGATCTCCGCGGCGTCCGCGCGGTGCGGCTCGGACAGGTCCGGGGCGTCCGGGCCGGCGGTGTTCGCCGGGTCCATGTGGGCGTAATAGGCCGGGTAGGCGTCGAGCCCGGCGAGCAGCGTCTCGACGTACTCGCGCTCCTCCAGGGTCAGCACCGGGTTCGCGCCCTTCTCCCGCCCGATGGTGGACGCGGTGGCCTGCGACTGCGTGGAGGAGCAGAAGCTGCCGAACCCGTGCGTCGGGAAGATCTCCGCGTCCTCGGGGAGCTCGTCCGCCAGCCGGTGGGCGGACCCGTACTGGGCGTGGACGAGCGCGTCGGTGTGCTCCGGCCCGAGCAGGTCGGGCCTGCCGGTCGAGCCGTACAGCAGTGACCCGCCGGTGAAGACGGCGGGGGCGCGTCCGGGCGCCTCCAGCACGTACGACAGGTGGGTGAAGGTGTGGCCGGGCGTCGCGATCGCGCGGACGCGCATGTCCTCGCCGATCTCGACGACGTCGCCGTCCCCCACCGGGTGGCGGTCGAACGCGACGGGGTCCTCGGCGTTGACGTGGTAGGCGGCCCCGGTCGCCCGCGCGAGCGCGAGCCCGCCGGTCACGTAGTCGTTGTGGATGTGGGTCTCGAAGACGTCCGTGACGGTGACGCCCCGCTCGCCCGCCAGGTCCAGGACCCGGTCGATGTCGCGCTGCGGGTCCACGACGAACGCGACCCGCCCGTCCGTGACCAGGTAGCCGCGGTCGCCCAGGGTCGGCGTGTCAATGGAGACGATCTCGATCAACGTGGCCCTCCTCCGATGCGGGATACCCCAGGGGGTATCTTTCGGCCCAGGTTAGCCCCTGGCCGGCGCCCCTGGCAAATACCCCCTGGGGTATCGAAGGTCACAGTGGGACCGCAGGTGGAGGCGGCTTTCCCGGTGCCGGAGGCGGTCGGGGCGGATACCCTGGGGGGTAACCAGGAGGGGGACGCATGGAGCTCGAACGGGATTCACTGGCCGACGTCATCGTGCGGTTGAAGCGCGCCCAGGGGCAGCTCGGCGGCGTGATCCAGATGATCGAGAACGAGCGCGACTGCAAGGACGTGATCACGCAGCTCGCCGCCGTCTCCCGGGCGCTGAACCGGGCCGGATTCAAGATCATCGCCACGGGCCTGGAGCAGTGCCTCGCCCAGGGCGACGACCCGGCCCAGGCCGCGGTGGACCGGGCTCAGCTGGAGAAGCTCTTCCTCACCCTCGCCTGACCGCCCTGGAGTTTCCGGGCCGACCGGGCCGACCGGGCCGTCAGGGGTGTCAGGGGCGCAGGACGCCGAGTTCGCGGCCCTGCTCGCGCAGCCCGTCCCGGGCGGACGGGTGCGCGACGTTGTCGATGATCTGCTCGGCCTGCGACGCGGCGTCGTTGCCCCAGACGGTGGCCGTGCCCTGCTCGCTGACGATGTAGCTGTGCTGGAACGAGGTCACCGGCCCGGCCAGCCGCGCGATGACCGTGGAGACGTCCGCGCGGGGATGCCAGGACGGCAGGGCGATGACGGCGCGCCCGCTGGGGGAGTGCAGCGCCCCGACGACGAAGTCGGTCTGCCCGCCGAAGCCGGAGTAGATCGCCCCGCGCACGCGGCTGGCGTTGGCCTGGGCGAACAGGTCCACCTGGAGCGCGGAGTTCACCGCGACCATGCGCGGCCTGCGGGCGATGAGGCTCGGGTCGTTGGTCTTCTCGGTGCGCAGCATCCGGATCCGGTCGTTGCGGTCGGCCCAGTCGTAGAGCTCCCGGCCGCCGAAGGCGAACGAGGCGGTGATCGGGGTCCCGGTGTCGAGCGCGCCGGCCTTCTCCAGCGCCAGCACGCCGTCGCTGAACATCTCCGACCAGACGCCGAGGCCCCGGCGGTCCAGGAGGGACGCGAGCACCGCGTCCGGGACCGCGCCGATGCCGAGCTGCAGCGTGGCGTGCTCGGGGACGAGCCGCGCGACCCGCTCGCCGATCAGGTGGGCGGCCTCGCCGGGCGGCCGCGGCACCGGCGTCGCGAGCGGCTCGTCGGCCTCGATCGCGTAGTCGATCTCGTCCTCCGCCAGGACGGCGTCGCCGAAGGTGTAGGGCATCCGCGGGTTGAGCTGGGCGATGACCAGGCCGCCGCGGGCCCGCGCGGCCTCGATGGCCGCCGGGAGGATGTTGACCTCGATGCCCAGGGAGACGGTCCCGGCGGACGGCGTCGAGGTCTGCACGATCACCACCTCCGGCGGCAGCGACTCCTTGAGCAGGTTCGGGACCAGCGACAGCCGCGACGGGAAGTACCGCAGGTTCGCCCGGCCGCGCATCCCGGCCCCGACGAACGGCGTCTCGAGGTCGACCCCCTCGCGGTCGGGAAGGTCGCCCTGCGCGTTGAGCATGAACAGCCGGTACTCGCCCATCGCCGCGTCCGCGATCTCCAGAGCGCGCCGCGGCGCGGCGAAGTTGCCGCCCGCCACGATCCTCGGACGCCCCGGCAGCCCGGCCAGGACGCGGGCGAGGTGCTGCTCGGAGATGACGCGCATGGGGATGCCTTTCCCTGGGCGGCGGGGGCCGCTCCCACCCCATCATGGCCCGTCCGGGACATGATCTCCGGGTCCGGGTGCTCCGTCCGTTACAGCCGCCTCAGGGGGGAGATGTGTGGGGAATGGACGGACTGGACAGGGCTCAACGACCGCACGTCCTGCTGGGCTACGACGCCACCGAGGGCACCGAGGCCGCCCTGCGGTGGGCGGTCGACGAGGCGCGCCTGCGCGGGCTGGACCTGGTGCTGTGCCATTGCTGGCACTGGCCGTACGCCGCGGACCACGTGGACGACGACGTCGAAGCGATCATCAAGCGGGCGGGGGAGAAGCTCCTCGAGCGCGGGGAGGCGCGGGCGGCCGAGCTCGGCGCCCCGGGCGCCGTCGGCGGGCGGCTGAGGGCCGGGCCGGTGGCGGACGCGCTGCTGCACGAGGCCGGGGACGCGGAACTGATCGTGATCGGCTCCCGGGAGCGGCACCAGCTGCCGGTCGGGTCGACCGCGGTGCAGCTGCCGGCGCGGGCGCGCCGTCCCGTGGTGGCGGTCCGCCACTACGGCCGTGCCCACGGCCTCGTCGTCGCCGGCGTGGACGGGTCCGCGGGCGGTGACGCCGCGCTGGGCTTCGCCATGGAGGAGGCCGCGTCGCGCGAATGGGGCCTGCGGGTCGTGTTCGGGGTCTGGGAGCCGTGGGCGGTCGACGAGGCGGAGCTGGCCCTGTTCGCCGACAAGGAGCGGCTCGCCCAGGTCAGGGCCGTGACGCTGGAGAGGGCCGTCGCGCCCTGGCGGCACCGCTACCCGAAGGTCGACCTCCGGGCCTCGGTGGTCATGGACCGCCCCCGCGAGGCCCTGCTGGAGGCGGCGGAGGACGCCGATCTGCTGGTGGTCGGGGACCGCGGCGCCGGCGGTCTCGGCCCGCTGCTCCTCGGCGCGACCAGCTCGGCGATGCTCCAGCACGCCCCCTGCGCGGTCGCCATCGTCCCGTCCGCCGCCTGACCCCCGCGCGCCCGACCCCGACCCCGACCGCCCGCACCCGCTCGGTGCCGGAGGGCGTGCGGCCCCGCCGCCGGGCGCCACCGGGTCCCGCCGTTGCGGGGTCGGGGATACTGGGGGCGTGGGCGACGATTTCCGGCCGGGCGAGGACCGTGCCCGGCTGCTCCTGCCGCAGTTGCAGCTGGACGATCTCTTGGCGGAACTTCAGACGCGGCTGGAGGCGGCGCGGTCGACCCGTGACCGGGTGCACGCCCTGCTGGAGGCCGTCGTCTCCATCGGCGGCGAGCTGGACCTGGAGACGGTGCTCCAGCGGATCATCCACGCCGCGACCACGCTGGTCGACGCGCGCTACGGTGCGCTGGGAGTGATCGGCGAGGAGGGGGAGCGGCTCGTCCAGTTCGTCACCGTGGGCGTCGGCGACGAGGAGATCGCCCGGATCGGGCACTGGCCGGACGGCAAGGGCATCCTCGGGCTGCTGATCAAGGAGCCGCGCCCGCTGCGGCTGCCGGACCTGAGCGACCACCCCGAGTCGTACGGGTTCCCGGCGAACCATCCGCCGATGCGGACGTTCCTCGGCGTGCCCATCCGGGTCCGCGACGAGGTGTTCGGCAACCTCTACCTGACCGAGAAGGCCGGCGGCGGGGAGTTCGAGGAAGAGGACGAGATCGTGGTGACCGCGCTGGCCACGGCCGCCGGCGTCGCGATCGAGAACGCCCGGCTGTACGAGGAGGGGCGGCGCCGCGAGCGGTGGCTGGAGGCGTCGGCCGAGATCTCCACGACGCTGCTGTCCGGCATCGACCCCCACGAGGTCACCTCGCTGGTCGCCGAGCGCGCCCGCCAGATCGCCGACGCCGGGCTGGCGAACGTGGCGCTGGCCGAGGACGACGGCCGCGCGTTCATGGTGGAGGCCGCCGACGGCACCGGCGCCGACCGCCTGCGCGGGCTGCGCGTGCCGCTGGACCACCCGGTGGCCGGGACGGTGTTCCGGGAGGGCGTCGCCGTGCGGCTGCCCGACGGCGCGGAGGCGGCGCGGCAGGCGGGCGCGCCGGCCGAGGTCCCGGTCGGGCCGGTGCTGGTGGTGCCGCTGGGCGTGGGCTCGTCGGCCCGGGGCGTCCTCGCGGTGGTCAACCCGCCGGGCGGGCCGGTGTTCTCCGAGGGGACGCAGCGGCTGCTGGAGGCGTTCGCCGGGCAGGCGGCGGTGGCGCTGGAGCTGGCGGACCGGCGCCGGGACGCCGAACGGCTCGCGCTGCTGGAGGACCGCGACCGCATCGCCAAGGACCTGCACGACACCGTCATCCAGCGGCTGTTCGCCACCGCGATGACGCTGATGGCCGCGATCAAGATCACGCAGCGGCCGGAGGTGGGGGCCCGGATCCAGCGCGCCGTCGACGACCTCGACGACACGATCCGGCAGATCCGCTCGTCGATCTTCGCGCTGCAGGCGACCGGCAACGAGGAGTCGCTGCGCGGCCGCGTGCACGCCGTGGTCGACGCCGCCGCCGAGCACCTCGGGTTCGCGCCGTCGGTGCGGGTGGACGGCCTGCTCGACACGGAGGTCGACGACGAGACCGGCGAGCACCTGCTCGCGGTGCTGCAGGAGGCACTGTCGAACGTCGCGCGGCACGCCCGCGCGGGGCAGGTCGCCGTGGCCGTGGACGTCGGCGACGAGCTGACCCTGCGGGTGGAGGACGACGGGGTCGGCATTCCCGAGGACGGCCGCCGCAGCGGCCTGCGCAACATGCACGAGCGCGCCGAGAAGCAGGGCGGCTCGTTCGGTACCCGGCCCGGGCCGGCCGGCGGCACCGTCCTCGTCTGGCGCGTCCCGCTGCGGGACTCCTGACCGGCGGCCCCTCGACGTCCAGGGCCGCCCGTCCGGCCGGCGGCCGATGGCGTGCCGCTAGGGGCCGATGCCGTGCCGGTCAGGGGCCGATGCTGTGCCGGTCGAGCCCGGCCAAGGCGGCGTCCCAGCGCTCGTCCCGGAGCCGGTCGCAGCGGCGCCGGACCAGCGTGTACAGGCCGCCGAACGTCAGCCCCACCGCCGACAGCGCACCGAGCTCGTAGGCGGCGGTGTCGCTGATGGTCCGCGCGTGCGTCCGGGGCGGGTCGTCCCTGACCCCTTGGGGACCGGCCCAGACGTGCAGGCGCGAGCCCACGGCGGCGGCCCGCCAGGTCAGGTAGCCGGCCGTGCGCCGCGCCCCGGTCGCGTCGGTCCAGGTGACCGTCACCTGGCGCCCCGACACCTGCTCCTCGGCCGCCGTGACGGTGGCCTCGACCCTCCGGAGCGTCGCGGCCTCCCGATGCTCGGTCCGGACGCCGGCGCCGTAGACGTCCTGGCCGACGCGGACCGACACCAGGGCGGCGACCACCGCGCATCCGGCCAGGAGGACCAGCCCGATCAGCCACTGGGCGCGGTCCACATCGCGCCGGAGCTCGTTCCGGTCGAATCCGCAGCAGCGCCGCAGGCGATTCAGCCGCTCCCCGATACCGCCGGTTCCCATGGCGTCCTCCAGCCGTTCTCCCTGCCAGCAGGTTAGGAACCCGGCCGAGCCTCCGGAAGGGCCGGAAGGCCCTTGTCAGGAAACTCCCTGCAAAGCGGCGGGCGGCGGTCCCTCAGCGGCGCAGGACGAAGGTGGTCATCCGGACGCCGGGGCGGCCGTGCAGGTCGGGGCGATCCGCCCGGTGGACGAGGCGCAGGCCGACGCTCTCGGCCAGCGCGATCGTCTCCTCCGCCGGAACGTCGAACATCCGGCGCCCCGGCGGGACGGGGCCGTGCCGGACCACCAGCACGACCGTGGCGTCCGGCGCGAGCAGCTCGGCGAGGCGCTTGACGCCGTGCGCGCGTTCCGAGGCGTCCAGGTGCATCCAGACGGCGCTGAGGAGCACCAGGTCGAACTCCTCGCCGCGCTCGCGCAGCGCGGGCAGGTCGGGCAGCCGGTCGTCCACCCACTCGATCGGCCGGCCGGCGTGCAGGCGCCGCCCGTGCGCCCGCATCTCGGCGACGGGTTCGGCCGCGACCACCCGGTGCCCGAGGCCGGCGAGCGCGGCGGCGTCGCGGCCCGTCCCGGCGCCGATGTCGAGGACGCGCGCGGGCGGGGCCGGCAGGAACGGCAGCGCCTCCTCGTGGACGTCGGCGAACGCCACGCTCTCGTACTGCTCCGCCAGCGCGTCCGCCGCCTCGGCGTAGCCGGCGGTGCCGTCCGCCAGGCCGAGCAGCCGGGGAAGGTCGCGCATGTCGTCGAAGACGACCGTGCCCGGCCCTTCGAGCCATTCCGCCGGGGTCAGGCCGCCCGCGTACCCGAGGACGCGCATGCCGGCGGCGCGGGCCGCCTGCACGCCGTAGCGGCTGTCCTCCACCACGACGCAGCGGGCGGGGTCGACGCCCATCTCCCGGGCGGCGAACAGGAACAGGTCGGGGGCGGGCTTGCCCTGCGCGACCTGCGTCGCGCTGAAGATCCGGCCCTCGAAGCGGGCGTGCAGGCCCGTCCGGCCGAGCGTGTGGCGCATCTTCTCGTGGCTGCCGCTGGACGCCACGCAGGTCGGCAGGGTGATGGCCGCCAGCGCCTCGGCGATGCCGTCGACCGGCGCCAGCTCCGCGTCCACCGCCTCCCCGTGCAGCCGCTCGAACCGGCGGCCCGCCTCGGCGGTCAGCTCCGGCCCGAGCCGCGCCTCGATCAGCTCGTTGATCGACGCGGTCGACCGGCCCACGAACCGCTCGGTCACCTCCGCCTCGCTCAGCGGCCAGCCCAGCGCGGTCAGCACCGCCGAGTGGGTGCGCACCGCGATGGGCTCGCTGTCGACCAGCACGCCGTCGCAGTCGAAGATCACCAGTTCGATCGAATCAGTCACGAGGCACTTATACATGCATAACCGGCATGAGCGCGTTCGTCATGGAGTGTCGCGGCTGCGGATCTCCTCCGCCGTCGACCGAAAGATCCCGCGAGGCGGCGCCCGGTCAGTAGGGTGTGATCATTCCGGCGAGGCGGCGCCGGTTCGGCCGAACAAGGAGATCTGAGCCGTGGTCGTCACCTTCAACACGACCGGCCTGCAGCGCGTCGACGAGACGACCTGGGTGCATCCGGGAACCGGCGACTGGATCACCCAGAACGTCACGAACTCGCAGCTGGGGGAGCCGGCCTGGCTGGAGGACGTCCCCGCCATGCGCCGCAACCTGGCCGCCGGATACGCGCAGATGGGCTGCCTCATCGAGGCCGAGCCGGTGGTCCTCGGCGGTGTCCGCGGCGTCTGCCAGGTGGTGAAGGCGCCGATCCCGAACGCGCCCAGCGGTCAGGTGTTCATGGCGAACATCTTCCTGGCCAAGGCCGACCGCTACGTGATGTTCGGCTGCTCCGCCGCGGAGAGGGGCGTCACCGGGATGCGCGAGGCGACGATCATGGCGACGCTCGGCGTCGGGCTGGACGGCTGGCTGCTCCCGCATCCCTACGCCCCCGAGGTGAAGGGCGCGCTGCCGTTCCACCGCGGCGACGACCCGGCATGGGACGCGCAGTTCCCCGACCATCCGCTGTCGCGGGTGCGGGCGTGGGTGCGCTGGGCGACGGCCACGGCGACGGTCGACCCCGGCTTCGCGGCGCTGCCCGAGTTCGTGCCCGGCCGTGCGGCCCCGGGCCCCGGCTCCGCCCGCTGACCGGCCGGCGCGCCGGCCGTGGGCCCGATGCGACCGGGGGACCGGGGACTGGCGGCGGGCGACGCGTGGCGGGTCGGCCAGGTCGTCGACGGGCGCTACGAGGTCCTCCAGGTGCACGAGGGCGGCGCGATGGGCGTCGTGTACCGGGTCCGGCACCTGGAGTGGGCCACCGACCTGGCGGTGAAGTGCCCGCGCGCGGAGCTGTTCGCGAGGGAGGCGCAGCGGGACTGGTTCGTCGCCGAGGCGGAGATCTGGGTGTCGCTGGGCCTTCACCCGAACGTGTGCGGCTGCCATTACGTGCGCGTCCTGGACGGCGTCCCCCGCGTGTTCGCCGAGTACGTGCCCGGCGGCAGCCTGCGCGATTGGATCGATGACCGCCGCCTGTACGGCGGCGGCCGGGACGAGGCGCTCGCCCGGATCCTGGACGTGGCGGTGCAGTTCGCGTGGGGACTGGCGCACGCCCATGACCGCGGGGTCGTGCACCAGGACGTCAAGCCCGCCAACGTGCTGATGGACGGCACCCCGGACGGGGCCGTCGCGAAGGTGACCGACTTCGGGCTGGCGAAGGCGCGGGCCGTGGCCGGACCGGTGGCGGCCGCCCCGACGGCCTCGGACACCCCTCCGGAGGCGAGCATCATGGTGTCCACCAGCGGCTTGACCCCCGCCTATGCCTCGCCGGAGCAGGCGGCGGGGCTGCCCGTGGGGCGGCGCACCGACATCTACAGCTTCGCCGTGTCCGTGCTGGAGATGTTCACCGGCGGGCTCGCCTGGAGGTCGGGGACGGCGGCGGGCGCCGCGCTCGCCGCGTGTCGCGCGGATCCCGCGCCGGGGATCCCCGGACTGCCGCCGGAGCTGGCCGATCTGCTGGACGGGTGCCTGAAGCCGGACCCGGCCGAACGGCCCGCGTCCCTGACCGAGGTCGCCGCCGAACTCGCGGAGATCCACCGGCGGGCGGCCGGGGCGCCCCGCCCGCGTCCCGCCCCGGTCGTCGCCGACCTGCGGGCCGACGAGCTCAGCAACCGCGGCGTGTCCCTGCTCGACCTCGGGCGCCCGGCCGAAGCCGGCGAGGCGTTCGCCGCGGCGCTGGCCGCCGACCCGCAGCACCTGAACGCCACCTACAACGCCGGCCTGCTCCGCTGGCGGCGCGGAGAGTGCACCGACGAGGACCTCGTCTCGGCCCTCGACTCGACGGTCTCCGGTGGCGCCGACCCGGACGGCGCCCACCGCCTGCTGGCGCAGGTGCACCGCGAACGCGGCGACCACGACCGGGCGGACGCGATGCTCGGCCGCGACGGGGCCGCCCGGTCCCGGCCGTCGAACGGCACGCGCCGCATCCCCTGGTACTCCTACCAGGAGCGCGTCGAGACGTTCGACGGCATGCGGATCCCGAGGCAGCCCCCGACGATGGGCGTCCGGTTCACCGGCGACGGGCGGCGCGCGGTCGTCGCCTGCGACGGCGTGCTGCGCGTGTGGGACGTCGGCGACGGCCGCTGCCTGACGGAGCTGACGGCTCCCGGCGTCGAGTTCACCCTCGGCATCAGCGGCGACGGCCGCTCCGCGATCACGGCCGGTCCGGACGCCGTGCACTTCTGGGACCTGGCCGGGGGACGCCGCCTGCGGGCGATCGGCGCACCGGACGGCTGGAACCGGGCCCTGTGGTCGTCGTCGGTGTGCCTCTCCGCCGACGGGCG
Organism: Spirillospora sp. NPDC000708; assembly: GCF_040299565.1. Lineage (NCBI taxonomy): Bacteria > Bacillati > Actinomycetota > Actinomycetes > Streptosporangiales > Thermomonosporaceae > Spirillospora > Spirillospora sp. NPDC000708. Next base: position 250,946 of record NZ_JBEPCJ010000001.1, on the reverse strand, counting down.
GACCGCCGCGTCGGCCGCCTACGACGGGACCGTCCTCGTATGGGACTTCCCCGGCGGCGGGCTCCGGCTCGCGATCGACGGGCACCAGGGCAGGGCGGTCACGGCGCTCGACGCCGAAGGGCGGCTCGTCCTCACCGCCGGCCGCGCGGACGGCACGGCGCGGCTCTGGGACGTCGCGACGGGCCGCTGCGTCCGCGTCCTGGACGCCCGCGTCCGCGACGGCTTCAAGGCCGTCGACGAGGTCTGCCTCAGCGCCGACGGGAGCCGCGCGGCGCTCGCCGCGGGCGGGAGGGTCCGCCTCTGGGACCTCCGCACGGGGGACGTCCGCACCCTGCCCGGGCACGCCCGGATCGTCCGCTCGCTGTCGATGTCCGACGGATTCCTGATCTCCGTGGGCGCGGACGACACCGTCCGGCTCTGGACGCTCGACGGAGGGCAGTGCCTGCGCACCTACCGGGGCGACGGCCCGGTGCGGGCGGCTCATCTCGTCCCGGACACGGGAGTGCTGCTGTCGGCCTGGCGGTCCGGCCTGCGCTGGTGGACGGTGCCCCCGCGGTACACCGCGCCCTTCCAGCTGAGCAGGCCGCGGGAGCACGCCGAGCTGAGCGGGCTCGACGCCGCGGTGGCGGACCTGATGGACCGGGCCCGCGAGGCGGACCCGCGGACGGCCCTGTCCCTGCTCGCCGAGGCCAGGTCCGTCCCCGGACACGAGCGGGACCCGCGGCTGCTCGAAGCGTGGCGGGCCCTGGGCCGCTCCGCGACAAGGACCGGGCTCCGCTCCGCATGGCCGGCCGGGGTCTTCGAGTCCGGCGCCGCGCCCGTCTCGGTGGACCCGCACCCGGACGGCCGGACCGCCGTGGCCGGAGGGCAGGACGGCACCGTCCGGCTCTGGGACGTGGAGAACGGGACCCGCCTGCGAACGTTCGCGAAGCACCCGAGCGCCGTCAACGCCGTCGCCGTGAGCCGCGACGGCGCGCGGGCCGCGGCCGTGAGCCGCGACGGAACCGTCTCCGCATGGGCGCTGCCGACTGGCGAGCGCGTCGAGACGATCGAGCGCCTGGGCCCGCTGGGCGCCGGCGCCGCCGGGTTCGACCAGGACGCGCGGCGCGCCGTCGTGGCCGGCGCGGACGCGGTGATCCGGATCTGGAACCTCGACACCGGCGCGTGCGAGCGGGAACTGCCGGGCCACACCGGGAGGATCACCGCGCTCCACACCGCACCGGAACTGATCGCGTCCGCCGGAGCGGACGGGACGGTGCGGCTGTGGAACCCCGAGACCGGCGAGTGCCTGCGCGTTCTGCACGGCCACACCAACTGGGTGATGTCGGCCTGCGTGAGCCCGGACGGCCGCCGCGTCCTCTCCGCCGGCGGGTACACCGACCGCACGATCCGCCTGTGGGACACCGCGACCGGTGAGTGCCTGCGGGTCTTCGGCGACGAGCCCGACAACCCCCGGGGCGTCGACTCGGTGCCGAAGGTCCGGTCCAAGCGCGTCCGGTTCACCCCGGACGGCCGGTTCGCCGTCTCCGGCGGATCCGACGCCGCCGTGCGGATCTGGGACCTCGGCGGCGGACGCTGCCTGCGCGTCCTCGAAGGCCACACCGGGGCGGTGAACGCCGTCGCCATCAGCGCCGACGCCCGCTTCGCGCTCTCCGCGAGCACGGACGGAACCCTGCGACGCTGGGAACTCGACTGGAACCTCCACACCCCCTGAAACCGGAGCCCGCCCTGACGAAGCCGCGTCGCCTCGTCGGCTGATCCGGGTGTCGGGGGTGAGGGCAAGGGGCGGTCAAGGGTGGGCGCTGCGCGTTCCAGGATCAAGGTTCCGGCGGAGGCATCGGGAGTGTCGCGGGAAGGGGGCCGATGGACGGAGACATCTCGTGACCAGGGGAAAGCGGTATGACGGAACCCGGTGCTCCTCGTGAGGGCGACGCCCGGTTGCAGGGGCGGACGGTCGTGGTGATCGGCGGAAGCTCGGGCATCGGGCGGGAGACGGCTCGCCTGGCACGCGCCGAGGGCGCCGATGTCGTGCTGGTGGGGCGCGATCCCGGGCGGCTGCGGGAGGCGGCGGCGGACGTCGGCGCGGCGAGCACCGAGGCGTTCGACGCGACGGACCCCGAACGCCTCCAGCGGTTCTTCGAAGGCGTGCCGGGACGGATCGACCATGTGATGGTGACGGCCGGGAGCAACTACTACACGCGCCTGGCCGACGTGGACTTCGCGCAGGCGCAGCGGCAGGTCGAGGAGCATCTGTGGCTGCCGATCCGGATCGCGCGGGCGGCGGCGGGGCGGATGCCGGCCGGAGGGTCGCTGGTGTTCATGGGCGGGACCGGTGCGCGGCGTCCCGGCCTGGGGCTGGTGGTGTCGTCGCCGCTGACGGTGGCGCTGCCCGCGCTCGTCGCCGTGCTGGCGCTGGAGCTGGCGCCGGTCCGGGCCAACCTGATCGCGGCCGGTTTCGTGGACACGGCGCTGTCGGCGCGGCTGCTGGGTGACCAGCTGGAGCAGCGGCGCGAGCAGCTGCGCGGCTCGCTGCCGATCGGGCGCGTCGTCCAGCCGGACGACGTCGCGGCGCTCGCGGTGCACCTGATGGCCAACACCGCGGTGACCGGCGCGACCTTCGACGTCGACGGCGGCCAGCAGTTCGCCTCGGGCGCGTGACCGGCGCGTTCCCCGATGGGAGGAGATCGTCATGGAGTTCCTCGTCGAGTTCCGGGTCACCGTCCCCGACGGGACGCCCGAGGACGAGGTGAATCGGCGGCAGGACGCGGAGGCGGCCGCGGCGGCCGACCTGGCGGCGCAGGGCCACATCACCAGGATCTGGTCGACGCAGAGCGAATCGGGTGAACGCCTGATCCTCGGGTTGTACCGCGCCGACGACCGTCCCCGGCTCGACGCCCTGCTCCGCGGCCTGCCGCTGTACGACTGGATGCGCGTCACCGTCACGCCGCTCGGCGCCCACCCCAACGACCCGGCCGCGGCCGGCGGCGGCCGCCTGCCCGATCCCCGGCTGACGCTGGTGTACCGGCTGGAGGCAGCCCTCGCCCCGCCGCTGGACCTGGGGGAGGTCGCCGCGGGACGCCGCCGCATCGTGCCTCTGACCGGCGGCACCTTCACCGGTCCCGGCCTGCGGGGCGTCCTCGTGCCCGGGGCCGGCGCCGACTGGCAGACCGTCCTGCCGGACGGCACCGCGCTGGGCGACATCCGCTACACCCTGCGGACCGACCGCGGCGACCTGCTCTCCGTCCGGTCGCGTTCGGTGCGCCACGGCAGCGCGGAGGTCCTCGCCCGGCTGGGCCGCGGGGAGGACGTCGACCCGAGCGAGTACGTCTTCCGCGCCTCCACCTCGATCGAGACGGCCGCCCCCGACCTGGACTGGCTGAACAAGGGCGTCTTCGTCACCGTGGGAGGGCGGCTCCCGGACGCGGTCGTCTACGAGACCCACCTCGTCGGATAGCGGACAACCAAGCGGTTGTTTCCGCCCGGTGGCGGTGCCAGCCTTGGACGATGGACGGCCTTGATCTGACCGACCTGGATCGGTTCGCGCACGGGTTCCCGTACGAGGTCTTCGACGCGCTCCGGCGCGACGCGCCGGTCTGGTTCCACCCCGCGACCGCGAACACCCCCGGTGGCGAGGGCTTCTGGGTGATCAGCCGCTACGCCGACATCGTGGCCGCCGCGTCCGACGGCGGGACGTTCTCCTCGGAGGGCGGGCCGGGACGCGAGGGCGGGGGCACGCTCATCGAGGACCTTCCCGGCGGGTTCGCCGCAGGCGTCCTGCTGAACATGATGGACGACCCCCGGCACCAGCGGTTCCGGCGCCTGCTGGCACCGAGCCTGGCCCCGCGCGCGCTGCGGGCGATCGAGGCGGACCTGCGGCGGCGTGCCGAGCGGATCGTGGACGCCGCGCTGGCGAAGGGCGAGTGCGACTTCCTGACGGACGTGGCGGCCGAACTGCCGTTGCAGGCCGTGGCGCAGCTTCTCGGCGTCCCGCAGGAGGACCGGCACCAGTTGCTGCTGTGGGCCGATGCCACGCTCGACCACGAAGACCGGGCCCTGGGGGAGAGCACCGAGCGCACCCAGCGGGCCGCGGCGGAGATGTTCGCCTACGGGTCTGCCTTGCTGGAGCGCAAACGGGCCGAGCCGGCAGACGACCTGCTCTCTCTCGCCGCGCACGCCCGCATCGACGGACAGCCCCTGTCGGATCTCGAACAGCAGATGCTCTTCAACCTGCTGATCGCGGCGGGCAGCGAGACCACGCGGAACGCCATCGCCACAGGCATGCACGCCCTGATGGAGAACCCGGAGGCGTGGGAGCGGATCCGGGACGACAGGAGCCTGCTCCCGGGCGCGGTCGAGGAGATGCTGAGGTGGTCCTCACCGACGCCCTACAACCGCCGTACCGCCACCCGGAACGTCACCCTGGGCGGACAGCCGATCCGCGCGGGAGACAAGGTCACCCTGTGGTGGGCGTCGGCGAACCGCGACGGCGAGGTCTTTCCCGACGCGTACCGCTTCGACATCGCGCGCAGCCCGAATCCCCACCTGGCATTCGGCCGCGGCGGCCATTTCTGCCTGGGCGCCGCGCTGGCCCGCGTGGAGATGCACGTCGTGTTCGACACCCTTCTCGACCGGACGGACTCGGCGGAACCGACCGGCCCGATCGAATACACGCGGAGCAACAAGCATTCCGGCGTCCGGCATATGCCCGTCCGTCTCCGCCCCAGGTGAGGGCGCCGGCCGCCCCGCCGCGTGTACGGAGAAGGCCCGGGCCGCCGCGCGTACGGTGACCGTATGAAGATCTGTGTTTTCCTCTCTGCGGCCGATCTGTCCGCGACCTACACCCGGCCTGCGCGCGAGTTCGCCGAGCTCATCGGCAAGGCCGGGCACACCCTGGTGTGGGGCGGCTCCAACACGGGCCTCATGCGGGTCGTGGCCGACGGCGTGCACGAGTCGGGCGGCCGGCTCATGGGCGTCTCGGTGCGGTTCCTGGCGGACAAGGTCCGGCCCGGCGTGGACGACATGGTGATCGCGGAGAACCTGGGCGAGCGCAAGAGGCTGCTCCTGGAGAAGGCGGACGCCGTGGTGATCATGGTCGGCGGGACCGGGACCCTCGACGAGGCCACCGAGATCCTGGAGCTGAAGAAGCACGGCCAGACGGCGATGCCGCTGGTGCTCCTGAACACCGCCGGCTTCTACGACGGGCTGAAGGAGCAGTTCAAGCGCATGGAGGACGAGGGGTTCCTGCCGCGTCCCCTGTCCGAGCTGGTCTTCTTCGCCGAGGAGCCCGCGAAGGCCATGGCCTATCTGGAGGAGACGGTGGGCGAAGGCTGAGCCGGGCGGCCGGGGAGGGGGGACCTCCGTCCGGCGGCCGTGCGCACGCCCTTCACGACCGGTAGTCGCCGAAAGCCGGGGTGCCGGGTTCGGGCCGGAGCCTCAGGACGCGCGCGGCGAAGGAGATCGCGTGGTACCAGCCGCAGAGCAGGAGCAGGTCCACCGCCCCCTCCTCACCGACCGCGCCGGTCAGCTCCCGCCATTCGTCGTCGGACAGGTCGTTCGCCGAGCACAGGGCGTCCACCGCGCGGAGCACGGCCCGGTCGGCGGGGTCGGTCCAGCAATCGTCGTCCGGGCCGCCGGCGACGATGGAGCGGATCTGCTCGGCGTCGAGCCCGGCCTTGCCGGCGAAGACCGCGACGTGGACGCCCCACTCGTACTCGGCTCCGCACCGCCGCGTGGTCCGGTCGATCACCAGTTCGCGGTGCCGCAGGCTCAGGGCCGCCCGGCGGGACAGGTAGTACCGCCCCCATCCGTGGACGCCGTGCGCCCGGTCCGGCCGGCGGGCGAAGACCCTGAACAGGGCGATCGGCGGCCCCAGCGCCTCCAGCGCCGCGGCCGTCTCCGCGTCGTAAGGCGGCTCGACGGGGGCGACGCGCGGCGCTACCGTGTGCTTTGAAAATCGAGGCATGCGGCCACGCTAACACCGCTGCTTCGGAAAAAGAAGCATGCGGCCCGGGGCATCCGGGCGCCCGAAGGGAGCGCGGACATGGCGGACGAGCCGGACCGGCCGGCGGCCTCGCCGTCCGCGCCGCTGCCGGGCCGGCCCGTTCGGGGGTCGGCGACCGGGCGGCCGATCATGGCGCTGTTCGACCTCCTCGGCCGCCGCTGGACGCTCCGTATCATCTGGGAGCTCGCCCAGGAGCCGGCCGCCACCTTCCGCGAGCTCCAGCAGCGGTGCGACGGCGTCTCCTCCAGCGTGCTCGCCCAGCGGCTGGCGGAGCTGGACCAGGCCGCCATTGTCCGGCGCGCGGACCGGGGCTACACGCTGACCCCGGACGGCCGGACCCTCTGCGCCGAGCTCATGCGGCTCGAGACGTGGGCCGACCGGTGGGCGGCGAGGACGGCCCCGGCCGCCGAGTGACCCCGCCGCCCCTCGTCGGGGGCGACGGCCGCCGCTTCCACTGAGACAGCGCACCGGGGCGGGATGTGACACATCCCGCCCATTTTCCGGCTGTGATCCCGGAGATCCGGCCGAAGTGTCACAAGCTGCGGCTTCGGCCTGTCTTAGCTGTCGACCGGGCGATGATCGACGCTCCTGAAAAAAGGGGGCAGCGGCCATTTCTCAGGGGATTCCGCGAGCAAGGGAGTCGGACATGACCGTGGTGGTGTTCGATCCGCAACGGGCGTGAAATCGTCATTCTTTCCCGGTCCCGCGAATCGCATCTCATTCTGGCAAGGAGCGCGTTAATGGACGGTTGTGAGCGGCGGCTGGCGGCGCCGGTCCTGGTGATCGGCACCGGGGGAGCGGGGCTGCGGGCGGCGATCGAGCTCGCCGAGCGGGGGGTGGGCGTGCTCGCGGTGGGCAAGCGCCCCAGGGCCGACGCCCACACCGCGCTCGCGGCGGGAGGCGTCAACGCGGCCCTGGCGACGATGGACCCCCAGGACTCCTGGCGGCAGCACGCCGCCGACACCCTCCAGGAGAGCTACCTGCTGGCCGATCCGCGCACGGTGCGGATCGTGACCGAAGGCGCGGCCCGCGGCATCGACGACCTGGTCCGCTACGGGATGCCCTTCGCGCGGGAGGCCGACGGGCGGATCTCGCAGCGGTTCTTCGGCGCCCATACCTGGCGCCGCACCGCGTTCAGCGGCGACTACACCGGCCTGGAGATCCAGCGCGCGCTGGTACGCCGGGTGACCGAACTGAACGTGCCGATCCTGGACACCCTCTACATCACCCGGCTGCTGGTGCGCGACAACGCGGTCCACGGCGCCTACGGGTTCGACCTGAACGACGGGACCCGCTACGTCGTCCACGCCGACGCGGTGATCCTGGCGACCGGCGGGCACACCCGGATCTGGCGGCGGACCTCCTCGCGCCGGGACGAGAACACCGGCGACTCGTTCCGCTTGGCCGTGCTCGCCGGCGCCCGGATCCGCGATCCGGAGCTGGTGCAGTTCCACCCGTCCGGGCTCCTGTCGCCCGAGGACGCGGCCGGGACGCTCGTCTCGGAGGCGGCGCGGGGGGAGGGCGGCCGGCTGCTGAACGCGCTCGGCGAGCGGTTCATGGCCCGCTACGACCCCGACCGGATGGAGCTGTCCACCCGCGACCGGGTCGCGCTGGCCGCCTACACCGAGATCAAGCAGGGGCGCGGCACCCCGAACGGCGGGGTCTGGCTGGACGTGTCGCACCTGCCCCGCGAGACGATCATGACGAGGCTGCCGCGCGTCCACCAGACCCTCCTCGACCTGCAGATGCTCGACATCACCGAGGAACCGATCGAGATCGCCCCGACCGCGCACTACTCCATGGGCGGCGTGTGGGTGCGGCCCGAGGACCACGGCACGGACGTCGACGGGCTGTACGCGATCGGCGAGGCCGCCAGCGGCCTGCACGGGGCGAACCGGCTGGGCGGCAACTCCCTCATCGAGCTGCTGGTCTACGGACGGATCGTGGGCCGGGAGGCCGCCGCCTACTCCGCGGGCCTGGGGGCGCAGCGCCGGGACGCGGACGCGCTCGCCGCGGCCCGCCAGGAGGTCGAGGAACTGCTGGCCTGCGACGGGCCGGAGAACGTCCGGGTCCTGCAGCGCGCGGCCCGCGACGTCATGACCGAGCACTGCGGCGTCGTCCGCGACGAGGGCGGCCTCCGCGCCGGGCTGGCCGGACTGGACGCCGTCGAGGCGCGGATCGGCGCCCTCGGCGTCCACCCCGACAACGCCGGCTACCAGGACCTCGCGCACGCCTTCGACCTGAAGTCCACCGTCCTGGCCGCCCGGGCCACCCTCGACGCGGCCCTCGAACGGCGCGAGACCCGCGGCTGCCACAACCGCTCCGACTACCCGGAACTCGACGAGTCCCTGCGGGTCAACCTGGTCTGGTCGGGTCCCGGCAAGGTCGAGCGCGAGGAGATCCCGCCGATCCCCGCTGAGATCGCCGCGCTCATGCGGCACGTCTCGTCCGACGGCAAGCTCGTGGAATGACGGTCCGCGCGGCGCACGAGGAGACGACATGACCGAACGGACCGTCGAGGGCGTGCGGGTGAGCAGCGCGCTGCTGCGCCTGGACGGCACCTTCGAGCCGCCGCACCTGGTCGTCGACGGGGAGATCGACGTGAGCACGCTCCCCGCGTTCGGCGACGCGCTGGCCAGGGTGGTCGCGCACAGCTCCGGCGACGTGTGGGTGGACGTGGAGCGGCTGGACTTCATCGACGTCGGCGGGCTCCGGGCGCTGGCCGCGACGGCCTGCGAACTCGGGCTCCAGGACCGGCGGCTCGTGCTGCGCTCGGTCGCCCCGCACCTGGCCAAGCTGATGGACCTGGTCGGGTGGAGCCAGATCTCCAGCCTGCTGATGCTGGCCAGGGTCGAGCGGCGGTCCCCGGCACCGCGCGTGGCGTCGCCCCGTCACTCGGCGAGCTGAGCCCGTCCCGCCGAACGACGTGGTGGCGGACGCTGAGGAGGAGGTCATGAGACCGACCGGAGCACGGGCGGGCCTCGGCCGGCTGCGGCGGCGCATCGGCTTCGACGGCAACGAACGGCGCCGCGACGTGGACCGGCGGCAGCGGCCGGCCGGCCTGCTCCTCCTGCTGCTGTTCGTGGGCGCCGGCCTGCCCGTGTGCTGGCAGATCGCCCGGAACGCGTACGACGCGGGGGTCCGCGCGGAGCGGTACGAGGCCGTGACGCGGCACCGGGTCGACGCCACGGTGCTGAAAGTGGACGACCTGGCGTCCGGCCACCGGGTCACCGTGACGTGGCGGGAACCGGGCGGGCGGGTGCGGACCGGCTCGTACGACACCTGGTACCGGGCCGTCGCGGGCGAGCACCTCAAGCTGTGGGCCGGCGCCGCCGGGGTGTCGGACGTGGAGCCGCGCCGGCACGCGCGGACGGTCGGTGAGGCCGTCGGCGCCGGCCTCGGCGCCGCGACCACGGCCGGTGTACCGGTCCTGGTGGCCTACCTGGTGGTCCGCCGCCGCGCCGACCGGCGGCGCGACCGGCTCTGGGACGCCGAGTGGGAGCGCCTGGACGCCGGCCGCTCCCGCTGAATCCGCCGGTCCGGATGCCGGCCGCCCCCCGTGGAGCGGCGGCCGTCCCATCGGGTCCCTAGGGAGGCCCGGGCCTCCCTAGGGACCCCGGCCAGGGTCCCTCACTGATGCGACCCGGGCGCGCCCCCGACGACAGTGAGGGAGGTCGGCGCGGCGTTCCCGCCCGCCGAACGGACGGAGGGGCCACGGCGAATCTCGCGGCCGCCATGTCGTGAAGGCAACTTCTCATCGAAGGTTCCCATGAACATCCAGCTTGACGAACGAGACCGGCCGACCTCCCTCGACCAGGCCGCCGCCGTCTTCGGCGACGCGCGTTCGCGCCTCTTCGGCATCGCCTACCGGATGCTCGGCGGCTCGGCGGAGGCCGAGGACATCGTGCAGGAGACCTGGCTGCGCTGGCAGGACGCCGAGCACGCGGTCATCGCCAACCCCGGGGCGTTCCTGGCGCTGATCACGACGCGGCTGTCCATCAACGCCGCGCGGTCCGCCCGCGTCCGCCACGAGACCGGCATCGGGCCCCGGACGCCCGAGCCCGTCGACCCCGGCGCCGACCCCGCCGCCGGCGCCGAGCGGGCCGAGGCCGTCGAGCGGGCCCTGCTGCTCCTGCTCGAGACGCTGACGCCCGCCCAGCGGGCCGCCTACATCCTCCGCGAGGCCTTCGACTATCCCTACGCGCGGATCGCCGAGCTCATCCGGCTCAGCCCGGCCAACGTCCGCCAGCTGGTGAGCCGCGCCCGCCGGCAGCTGGCCGCGCCGCGGCGCGGGTCGATCGGAGCCGGTGAGCACCGGCGCCTGCTGTCGGCCTTCCGGGAGGCCGCCCAGGAGGGGAACGTGCGGGCTCTGGAAGAGCTCCTGGCCGCCGATGTCGTGAGCTCCTCCGGCGATTCGCCCGCGGCGCGGCGGGAGGCACCGCCCGTCGAGGAGGCCGTGCGGAGCCACCGGCTCGCCAAGTGCACCGTCCCCGCCCCGGCCGGGCGCCGGGGGAGCGCCCAGCGCCTCGTGCCCGCCGACGCCCGGACCTGACGGAACGCCAGGCCCGCGACCGCGGCGCCACCTCGGCGGGTCCCTCAGGGGGAGGCACCGCCGGCGCGGGGCGCTGATCCGGGCTCGACCGGGCTCCAGACGACGGTCAGCCGGTCGCGCTGGCCGATGCGTTCGAGGCGGGCGGTGATGGCGGCCTGGATCCGCTGGAGCCGCTCGGGGCTGTCGGCCTCCGCGTCCAGAAGGAGACGCGTGTTCGTGGCGTGCAGCGCGCAGCGTCCTTCGGCGAACCGAATGACGCCCTCGGTATCGGACCATTCGACGTGCTGGAGGTGGACCGCTGCTCCGTTGCCGCCGTGGCCGCTCCGGTCCGCGTGGCCATCGGCGAGGCCGTTCACGTGGTCGCTGTGCTTGCAGAGTTGAGTGAGGTACCGGGCCGCGCGGTCGGTCGGAACGTCGGCCTTCGATGCGTACATGACGGTGTCCTTCCGGCTCAGGCGTCGCGGCGGCGGGTGAGGACGCAACCGGCCGCGAGGGCGACGGCCGCGTAGGCGCAGAAGACGCCGAACCCGGTCCAGGGGCCGAGGGCCACGGCCTCGCGGTGGGAGGCGATGTAGATCTGATCGCCCGATTGCATCGGGATGTAGGGGCCGACCGCGTCCTTCCAGGACCGCGGGAGCAGGTCGAGCAGCAGCGGCGGGACGAACAGCAGGCCGAACAGGGACGCGACGGCACCGGCGGAGGACCGCAGGGCGGCGCCGAGGCCGAGACCGAGCAGGGCGAGCGCGGTGAGGTAGAGGCCGCCGCCGGCCACGGCGCGGGCGACACCGGGATCCGACAGCGCCGTCCCGGTCAGTGTGTGCGCGGGCAGCGCCGCCTGGAAGGCCAGGTAGGCGGCGAACGTGGACGCGGTGGACGCGATCAGCGTGACGCCCGCGAGCACGAGTGCCTTCGCGGTGAGGACGGTGCGGCGGCGCGGGACGGCGGCGAACGTCGTGCGGATCATGCCGCTGCCGTGCTCGCCGGTGATGACCAGGGCGCCGAGCACCCCGAACGCGATCTGCGACAGGTGCAGCCCGGCCAGGGCCAGCTGGACGGCGTCGACGCGGGTGCGCTCATGGGCGCCCAGCCGGGGCGCGAGGACGGCCGCGGCGAGCACGGCGAACCCGACGTTGGACGCGAACGCGGTCAGCAGGACCCACGGCGTCGAGCGGACGGTGCGCAGCTTGCACCACTCCGCGCGCACCGCGTCGAGGAGGTCGCCCCGAGGCGGGGCGGTGATGGTCGTCACGGCGGGCCCTTCAGCTCGCGGCCGGTTCGGGGAGGGGAGCGGAGGTGTGGTCGCCGGCGTCGCGGGTCAGCTCCATGTAGCGCTCCTCCAGCGACACCGCCTGCGGTGACAGCTCCAGCAGGCCGAGGCCGCCGCCGCGGGCGAGGTCGCCGATCTCCTCGGCGGTGGCGCCGGTGACGCGGAGCGCGCCGTCGGGGTCGCGGGCGACGGCGGCTCCGCGCCCGGCGAGCAGCCTCGCGAGCTCGTCCGGGTCGGTGGCGCGCACCCGGACGCGGTCGCCGCCGCCCTCGGCGAGCAGGTCGGCGACGGTGGTCTCGGCGAGGAGCCGGCCCCGGCCGATGATGACGAGCCGGTCGGCGGTCAGCGCCGTCTCGCTCATCAGGTGGCTGGACAGGAACACGGTGCGGCCCTCCCCGGCCAGCGACCGCAGCAGCGTCCGCACCCAGGCGACGCCGCCGGGGTCGAGGCCGTTCACGGGCTCGTCGAACATCAGGACCGGCGGGTCGCCCAGCAGCGCGGCGGCGATGCCGAGCCGCTGCGCCATGCCGAGCGAGAACCCGCCGGCGCGCCGCCGGGCCGCCGACGCGAGGCCGACCTGTTCGAGCACCTCGTCCACGCGCGTGCGCGGGATGCCGTTGCTCAGCGCGAGCCACATCAGGTGGTCGCGGGCCGACCGCCCACCGGCCACGGCTCCGGCGTCCAGGAGGGCCCCGACCTCCCGGAGCGGGCGCCGGTACCCGGTGTAGGGGCGGCCGTTGACCGTGACGGTCCCCGCGGTGGGCGCGTCGAGGCCGAGGACCATCCGCATCGTCGTGGACTTGCCCGACCCGTTCGGACCGAGGAACCCGGTCACGGAGCCGGGCGGGGCGGTGAACGACAGGCCGTCCACCGCCGTGACGCTCCCGTAGCGCTTGACCAGCCCGCGGGCCTCGATCATCAGTGCCCGCCCATGCTGATCACGCCGGTCAGGTGCAGGACGACGACCAGGACGACCACGGTGACGGCGGCGGCGATTGCGACGAGCCTGCCGCGCCGCGAACCACCGCCGATCGCGGGCTCGCCCTGCTGGTCGGTGTCGGGGTGCGAAGGCAGATCGGACATGAGCGGCTCCCTGTCGACGGCGCGCCGCGTCGGTCGCGGCGCGGCCGGCCCCAGTTTTTGCGATACATAGTGTCTATGTCAAGACAGATGTCTCTGTAGGGACGCGCTGTATGATCGCGGCATGCCGAAGCTCTGGAGCGAGACGGTCGCGGCGCACCGCGACGCGGTGCGCGAGGCCGTCCTCGACGCCGCCGCCGCGCTCGTCGCCGCGCGCGGGCCGGCCGGCGTGACGATGTCGCAGATCGCCAAGGACTCCGGCATCGGGCGCGCCACGCTCTACAAGTACTTCGCGGACGTCGACGCGATCCTGCGCGCGTGGCATGAGCGCCAGATCGACGCCCATCTGGAGCGGCTGAACGAGATCCGGGACCGCACCGAAGGGGCCGCGCCGCGGCTGGAGGCCGTGCTCGCGGGATACGCGGCGGCGGTGTCCCATCGCGCGCACCACGACACCGAGCCGGCCGCCGAACTGCATCGCGGCGAGCACGTCGCCGCCGCCCACCGGCGGCTGCACGCGTTCGTCCGGGAACTGATCGCCGACGCGGCGGCGGACGGAGCCGTCCGCCGGGACGTGCCCGCCGATGAACTCGCCGGCTACTGCCTGCACGCCCTGGCCGCCGCCGGGGCCCTCCGCGACGAGGCGGCGGTCCAACGCCTCGTCCGCACCACCGTGAGCGGCCTCCGAGCGGATCGCTGAACGCCCCGCGGGTGCCGCCTCGGCTTGACGCGGTCACAAATCCGGGGCTATTCACAGAGAAAACAACGTGGATTCGGTGGTAACCCGACATGTACGCCGAGGAACGGCAGCAGGAGATCCTCCGCCGCACGCGCGAGGCCGGGCGGGTGGACGTCATGACCCTCGCCGAGGACTTCGGCGTCACGATGGAGACGATCCGCCGCGACCTGACGGCCCTGGAGCGCTCGGGGACGCTGCGCCGCGTGCACGGCGGCGCGATCCCCGTCGAGCGGCTCGGCTTCGAGCCGGCGCTCGCGGCCCGCGACGCGGTGATGACCGCGGAGAAGGAGCGCATCGCCAAGGCCGCCCTCGCCGAGCTGCCCGCCGACGGGTCCGTCGTCATCGACGCGGGCAGCACGACCGGGCGGCTCGTCCAGGTGCTGCCGAGCGACCGGGAGCTGACCGTCATCGTCAACTCGCCGCCGCTGGCCACGGTGCTGGCCACCCGGTCGAACCTCAGCGTGATCATGCTCGGCGGCCGGGTGCGGGGCCGGACGCTGGCGACGGTCGACGACTGGGCGATGCGCCCGCTTGACCGGCTGCGCGTCGACGTGGCGTTCATGGCCACCAACGGCTGCTCGGTGGAGGCGGGGCTGACGACGCCCGACCCCGCCGAGGCCGCGATCAAGTCGGCGATGATCCGGGCGTCCCGGCGCAGCGTGGTGCTCACCGACCACACCAAGATCGGCAACGACTACCTCGCCCGGTTCGCCGACCTGAGCGACATCAGCGTGCTGATCACCGACACCGGCCTGGACCCGGGGCTGGCCGCGGAACTGGCCGCGGCCGGCCCCGAGGTCGTCCGGGTCTGAGCCCGCCCGGACGCCGGGCGCCGTCCCCGCGCCGGGAACGGCTCCGGCTCAGGCGCCGGCCGGCTCCTCCGCGTCGAGGTCGCGGGCGAGGAGGGCGGCGAGCGCGTCCAGCGCCGCGTCGGCGCCGGGCCCGTCGTCGGCCTCCAGCGTGACCTCGGCGCCGTGGCCCGCGCCGAGCGCGAGGACGGCGAGGATGCTGTCGGCGGGCGCGGAGCGGCCGCCGGCCCGGATCCGGACCGGGACGTCCTGCGCGGCGGCGGCCTGCACGAACAGGTTCGCGGGCCGGGCGTGCAGGCCGGTGCGGGAGGCGATCGTCACGGTTCGCTGGGGCATGTCGGCTCCTGTCAGGGCTCGATGGTGACCTTGATCGCGGCGCCGCGCGCGACGGTCTCGATGCCGTCGAGGACGCTCGCGAGCGGCAGCCGATGGGTGATCAGATCGGCGACCGGCACCGCGCCGCTCGCGATCAGCCGCAGGGCGCGGGCGTTGTGCGCGGGGCTGGACCCGTTGGCGCCCACGATGGTCAGCTCCCGGTAGTGCACCAGGTTGGAGTCGCAGGCGATGACCGGGTCGTCCTTCGGCAGCCCGCCGAAGAAGCTGATCCGGCCCTGCCGGGCGGCCATCCCGAGCGCCTGCTCCTGGGCCGCGCCGGAGGCCGCGGCGGTCACGACGACGTCGGCGCCGCGCCCGTCGGTCAGCTTCAGCACCTGGTCGACCAGGTCGGTGCCGGTGAGCGCGGCGTCGGGGCGCACCCGCTCGGCCGACATCTCCAGGCGCTCGGCGTTGATGTCGGCGAGGAACACGCGCGCCGCGCCGCGCGAGCGCGCCAGCCGGACGTGCAGGCAGCCGATCGGGCCGGCGCCGATCACCACGACGTCGTCGCCGTCCCCGACCCGCGCGAGCTCCTGGCCGTTGAGCACGCAGGCGAGCGGCTCGGCCACGGACGCCTCGGCGAACCCGACCCCGTCCGGGATCCGGTTGAGGCCGCCGACGGCGAGCACCTTGGCGGGCACGACGGTGTACTCGGCGAAGCCGCCGTCGTAGTGGTACCCCATCGACTCCTGGTTCGGGCACACGGTCAGGTGCCCGCGCCGGCACTCCTCGCACCGCCCGCACGGGATGGCGGCGATCACCTGCACCCGGTCGCCCGGCGCCCAGCCGGTCACGTCCCCGCCGGTCGCGACGACCTCGCCGGCGATCTCGTGCCCCATGACGCGGGGCGGCCGGATGTGGTGGTGGCCGAACCTCGAGATCTTGACGTCGGTGCCGCAGGTGGAGCAGTTCCGCACCCTGATCGCGACGTCGCCGGGGCCGGGGACGGGCTCGGCGGCGTCCTCGACGCGGATGTCCCCGGGGGCGTGGAAGCGGGCGACCTTCACTGGGCGATCTCCTCTCCGTCCGGCCGCAGCAGCCGGATCACTTCGTCGGGGTCCGCGGCCTCGCGCAGCCTCCGCGCGCGGCCGGGGTCCAGCAGGATCTGCGCGAGCTCGGACAGGATCCGCACGTGGCCGTCGCCCCGGGCGGCGATGCCGACGCACAGGGCGACCCGTTCGCCGTTCCAGTCCACCCCGCCGGGGAAGCGCAGGACGCACAGCGCGTCGTGGTGCACCAGCTCCTTGCCGGCGAGGGTGCCGTGCGGGATCGCCACGCCCTCGCCCACGTACGTCGAGACCGTCCGCTCGCGGGCGAGCATCGCGTCGATGTAGCCGGGCTCGGCCGCGCCGGCCGAGACGAGCGCCCGCCCGCACTGCCGGACGGCGTCGTCCCGGCCGGCCGCGGCCGCGTCGAGCCGGACGGCGGAGCGGGCCAGCAGGTCAGGCACCGATCTCGCCGCCGTCCTTGATGGCCGCCACCAGGCGCGCCACCGCCGGGTCGCCGAGGAACACCTGGAAGGTGACGAGCGGCTTGTCCGGCGCGCCGGCCCGCGCGCGGGCGCCGAGGCCCTCGTGGCAGACGACGACGTCGGCGTCGCCGGGGATGGAGTTCACCGGGGTGTGCTCGACCGCGACGCCCGCCTTCCGCAGCTCCTTGCGGAGGCTGCTCGCGAGCATCACGCTGCTGCCCATGCCGGCGTCGCACGCCACGACGATCTTGCGGATGTCCTTGCCGTTCATCTGGTCACGCCTCCTGGGGTGAGGGGCTGGCGGTCTTCGCGGGCGGGACGTCGGCGGCGGGTTCGTCCGCGCCGGTGGCCGGATCCGCCGCGCCGGCGGCCGGTGCGGTGGCACCGGACGCCTCCGTCCCGTCCTCGTCCGGCTTCTTCTCGGCGAACCTCCCGAACCCGAGCAGCGCCGCGCCGACCGCGAACGAGACGGCCGCGGCGACGAGGACGCCCAGGTAGACGCCGATCCAGCCGTGCTTGGGGGTCTCGGCGACGTAGGCGAAGATGCTGCCGGGCGACGGCGTGGCGACCAGGCCCGCGTCCGTGGCCATGAAGGTGGCGATGCCGGCCGCGCCGCCGGCCATGGTCGCGAGGATGAGCCGGGGCTTCATCAGGATGTAGGGGAAGTAGATCTCGTGGATGCCGCCGAGGAAGTGGATGATGATCGCGGCCGGCACGCTCGGCCGCAGCGACCGCGGGCCGAACATCAGGTAGGCCAGCAGCACGCCCAGCCCCGGCCCCGGGTTCGACTCCAGCATGAACAGGATCGACCTGCCGTTCTTCGCCGCCTCCGCGAAGCCCAGCGGGGCGAGCACGCCGTGGTTCACCGCGTTGTTGAGGAACAGCACCTTCGCCGGTTCGATCAGCACCGACGCCAGCGGCAGCAGGTGGTGGTGGATCAGCCACTCGACGCCGTTGCCCGCGCCCTTGGTCACCTGCCGGACGATCGGGCCGACGCCCCAGACGCCGAACACGGCCACGGCGCCGCCGACGATCCCGGCGGTGAAGTTGTCGACCAGCATCTCGAACCCGGTCCGGGTCCGCTCCTGGATGTAGGCGTCCACCTTCTTGAGCAGGTAGGCGGCGAGCGGCCCGACGATCATCGCGCCGAGGAACATGGGGATCTTGGATCCCACCACGACGCCCATGGTGGCGACCGCGCCGACGACCGCCCCGCGCTGGCCGTGCACCATCCGGCCGCCGGTGTAGCCGATGAGGATCGGCAGCAGGTAGGTGATGGTCGGGTCGACCAGCTCTCCGAAGTGCTTGTTCGGGAGCCATCCGGTCGGGATGAACAGCGCGGTGACCAGCCCCCACGCGATGAACGCGCCGATGTTGGGCATCACCATCCCGGCCAGATGGCCGCCCAGGCGCTGGACTCCGGCTTTCAGCCCGCTTCCGCTGACGGCTGGTGTGTACGCAGCGGCCATCTCGGCCTCCTCAGGGTTCGGGGGGTCTGCGTGAGGATCAGGCGATGAGCGAACGGCCGAGGTCCGGCCGGGCGTCGATGCGGACGATGTCGCGCCGGATGTCGTCCGGGCGCGGCATCCGGCTGGCGGGCAGGCGCACCGCGGCGGCTCCCCAGGCCAGCCCTTCGGCCAGCGCCGGGGCGCCCCGCGCGCCCGCCGCGAGGAACCCGGCGAGCAGCGCGTCGCCCGCGCCCACCGTGCTCCGCGTCTCGGCGACGGGCGCCGTCCCGATCGTGACGCCGTCCTCGTCGACGAGGACGGCGCCGTCGGCGCCCAGGCTGGCGAGCACGGTCCCCGCACCGCGCTCGCGCAGTTCCCTGGCCGCCTCGACCGCGTCGCCGACGCTGGCGACCGGCCGCCCGACGGCCTCGGACAGCTCGTCCCGGTTCGGCTTGACCAGGTGCGGTCCCGCGCCGACGGCGGCGAGCAGCGCCGGGCCGCTGGCGTCGACGGCGACCCGCACCCCGGCGGAGGTGAAGAACTCGCACAGCCGGGCGTAGATGTCGGCGGGCACTCCCGGCGGGAGGCTGCCGCAGGTCACCGCCCAGCTCGCGCCCTCGGCCTCGTCGAGCACGACGTCGGCGACCGCGTCCAGCTCGTCGCGCGACAGCGGCTCGCCGGGCTCGTTGAGCTTGGTGACGACGCCGTCGGGCTCCACGATCGTCACGTTCGAGCGGGTCCGCCCGGCCACCGGCACGGCGTGGACGGCGATGCCGTCGCCCTCCAGCAGCCGGACGAGCTGCTCGCCGTCCGCGCCGCCGGAGGTGACCACCGCGACCGTCGGCACCCGGTTGGCCAGCAGCGCGCGGGACACGTTCACACCCTTGCCGCCGGGGTCGATGCGCGCCGACCTCGCCCGGGTCATCGTGCCCTTGACGAGCCGGTCGACGTCGATCGTGCGGTCGAGGCTGGGGTTCAGCGTCAGCGTGACGATCATCGTGTGCCGCCTCGGCGCGGTTCGCAGCTCACTGTGGGTTCACCGCCGTTTCACGTCTGTTTCCATTTGTTTACGCCTACATGTGTGGGAACGTCAAGAGACGGCGGGGCCGGGATGTGAGCGATCGGCCCGGCGCCGTCCGGGGCCGGCGGGTTCCGAAGAGAGGGCGGCGGCTCGCCGGTCAGGCGCCGACGGGCGCCAGGACGATGTCGAACCTGGTCCTCGACCAGGTGCCGCCGACGGCGCGGCCGTCGGGGGTGGGCGTGCCGGCCGGCAGCCGCTCGAAGTCCTTGACCAGCGATTCCCTGACGCCGAAGACGGTGTCGGCGTCCAGCAGCGCGTCGCCGCGCACGAAGATGTGGGTGACCAGGGTGCGGTGGCCGGGGGCGGACACCTTGAAGTGCAGGTGCGAGGCGCGCATGGGGGAGCGGCCGACGGCGGCGAGCATCGCGCCCACCGGCCCGTCGTCCGGGATGGGGTAGGGCGTGGGCGTGACGGCCCAGAACCGGTAGTCCCCGTCCGGTCCGGTGAACAGGTGGGCCCGTCCGGCGGTGCGGCCGTCGTCGTACTGGACGTCGTAGCGGCCGTCGGCGTCGGCCTCCCACACGTCCACGCGGGCGCCGGGGACGGGGGCGCCGCCGGTGTCGCGCACCGTCCCCTCGACCCAGCAGGGCTCGCCGGAGGCGCCGCCGCCGATGTCGCCGCCGAGCTCGATCCGGGGAGCGCCGTCGACGAAGAACGGCCCGAACACGGTCGCCTCGGTGGCGTCGCGGTGGGCCCGGTTGTTGATCGTGATCGTCTGCATCGAGGCGCCGAGGGTGTCGGAGAGCAGGACGAACTCCTGCCGCCGGTCGTCGGTGACGTGGCCGGTCCGGGTGAGGAACCCGATGGCCCTCCACCATTCGTCCTCGGTGAGCCGGACCTCGCGCAGGAAGGCGTGCAGGTGCCGTACGAGCGCGCGCATCAGCTCCCTGAGCCGGGGGTCGGCGCAGCCGTCGAACGAGCGCAGCACCCGTTCGAGGAGTTCCTCCTCGCGCCGCTCCTGCTCGGCGGCGGCCTGCTCGGCGGCGGCGGTCTCGTCGGGCGTCGTGCGGTCCTGGGTCATCGGGGCTCGGTCCCTTCCCATGCCGCCCGCAGCAGGGCGGCGAGGTCGTCGGCGGTGACGGGGCGCGGGTTGTTCGCGGGGACGGCGGCGAGGACGGCCGGGACGGCGGCCGCGATCCCGTCCTCGGGCATGCCCAGGTCGCGCAGGGCGGTCGGGGCGCGCAGCCGGGCGCGCAGCCGGTCCAGCCCGGCGATCGCGCCGTCGGCGCCGAAGGCGGCGGCGATCCGGGCTTCCGCGTCCGGGGCGGCGGGCGCGTTGAAGGCGAGCACGTGCGGCAGGACGACCGCGTGGGTCTGCGCGTGCGGCAGGTCGAACATCCCGCCCAGCACGTGGCAGACCTTGTGGTGCAGCCCGGACCCCGCCGACGCGAACGCCACCGCGGCGAGATAGGAGCCGTACAAGGCGTGCTCGCGGCCCGGCAGCCCGGCGGGGTCGGCCACCACCCGGGGCAGGCCGATCCGCAGCGCCCGGATGCCCTCGCCGGCCAGCGCCCGGTCGATCGGGTCGGCGCGCGGGCCCCACATCGCGTCCACGCAGTGCGCCAGCGCGTTGAGCCCGGACGCGGCGCTGAGGTCGGCCGGGAGGGTGAGCGTGAGCGAGGCGTCGTAGACGACCGCGCGGGGCAGGACCCGGTCGTCGGTGCCGGTGGTCTTGCGGCCGTTCTCGGTGAGGCCCCAGACGTCGGTGGCCTCGGAGCCGGCGTAGGTCGTCGGGACCGCGACGATCGGCAGCCCGGTGGTGAGCGCGACCGCCTTGGCCAGCCCGGTGGTGGACCCGCCGCCGACGCAGACGAGCGCGTCGGCGCGGTGCTCGCGGGCCGCCGCGCGGGCGCGTTCGGCGACCGGCAGCGGCACGTGCATGGCGGTCTCGTGGTGCCAGTGCGCGACCGGCAGGCCGCCCGCGACCCGCCGGGCGGTCTCCGCCCCGCCCTTGGCGGCGATCGCCATCACGCGGGACGCTCCGAGCGCGGCGATCTCCTCGGCGAGCGCGGCGGCGGCGTCGCCCGGGGCGAACCGGACCCGCTGGGGCAGGGTGCGGTGCTCGAAGCGCAGCCGCTCGTCGGATTCGGGCGTCATCGTCATAGGGGCGATCGTCTCCGCTAGGCGTCGTCACCGTCGTACCCAAAGATCCGGCCGTCGGCCCCGCGGGCTCGCCGCGAAGAAAATTGCATAATTCTTGTAGGAAATATCGGCTACTCTCGGAGGCATGGCCGACCATGTCGCTGACAGCGCAGCCGAGCCACTGATCGCCGTGGTCGGCGGCGGTGCGAGCGCGACACTGATGGCCGCGCATCTCCTGCGCCGCACCGGCCCGGTGCCGCGGCTCCTCCTCATCGACGGGCGGGGCCTGCACGGGCGCGGCCAGGCGTACTCCACCGACGACCCGAACCACCTGCTGAACGCCCGCGCGGCGAACATGAGCGGCGTCGAGGGCGACCCCGGCCACCTCCTGGACTGGACGCGCGCCCAGGGGATCGAGGCGTCCGGAGAGGACTTCCTCCCGCGCCCGCTGTACGGCCGCTATCTGCGCGACCTCCTCGACACCTCGGCCCGGGCACGGCCCGGCCACCTGACCGAGCTGACCGGCACCGTGCTCTCCCTCGATGCCGGCCCCGCCGCCAAGGGGTGGACGCTCCGCCTCGCCGACGGCACGTCCCGCGCGGCCGACGCCGTCGTGCTGGCCGTCGGCAACCAGGCGCCGGGCCGCCTGCCCTGGGCGCCGCCCGCCCCCCGGTACATCGCCGACCCGTGGCGGCGCGGAGCGCTGGACGCCATCGACGACGACGCGCCCGTCCTCATCGTCGGCACCGGGCTGACCATGGTCGATCTGGCGATCAGCCTGAGCGGGAGGCGTCCGGGCCGCGTCGTCCACGCCGTGTCCCGGCACGGGCTGCTGCCCCGCGCGCACCATCCGCCGCCGCGCCCGCCGGAAGCCGGACTCGTCCTGCCCGCCGAACCGATGACGCTGCGGGAGCTGCTGCGCTGGGCCAGGCTCGCCGTCCGCGGCAACGGCGGGGAGTGGCACGGCTTCGTCGACGCCGTCCGGCCGCACGTCCCCGCCCTGTGGGGGCGGCTGTCGGACGCCGACCGGCGGCGCTTCCTCGGCCTGGTCGCCCGGCACTGGGAGGTGCACCGCCACCGGATCCCGCCGGCCTCCGCCGCCCGGATCGAGGCGCTGCGCGCCGAGGGCCGCCTCCGCGTCCACCGCGGCCGCGTCGAGGACGTCCGGGCGGGCGCCGGCCACGGGCTCACCGTGCGCGTCGCGACCGAGGGCGGGGCCTCGGAGCTGGAGGTCGGCTGGCTGATCAACGGCACCGGCCCGGCGGGCGGCCCGGCGACCGACCCGTTCCTGTCGAGCCTCGTCACCGCGGGGGTCGCCCGTCCCGGACCGCTCGGCCTCGGGCTGGACGCGGACCCCGACGGCGCCGTCCGCGACGCGGCGGGGCGGCCCCACGGCGACCTGTTCACCCTGGGGCCGCCCCTGCGCGGCGTCCGCTACGAGACCACGGCCATCCCCGAGATCCGGGCCCAGGCCGCCGTCCTCGCCGGCCGCCTCGCCGCCCTCGGCCGCTCGCCCCGCAGGCAGGTCGAACGGGTCCCCTGAGCGGCGCCGCCGGCTTCCCGGAGACGTCCTCGCGTCAGCCGGCCGTGGCGGGAGCCGCGCCGCGCGCCAGGTCGCCGAGGACGCGCCACGTCCTGGCCTGGTCCGCCGGGCCCGTGATGCCGGTCTGGGTGAGGACGACCTCGGTCGCGCCGGCGTCGAAGTAGCGCCGGACCGCGGCGGCGATGGTCTCCTCGTCGCCCGCGACGAGCAGGTCCGCCGCCTTCGATGCGCCTTCCAGAGCGACGACCCGCTGGTAGGAGGGGACGCGGTCGTAGAAGGCGAACTGCTGGGCGGCGGCCGTCCGCGCGGCGTCGACGTCGCCGGTCACCACTCCGGGGACGAGGGCGACGACGCGGGGAGCGGGGCGACCGGCGCGCGCGGCGGCCGCGGTGATGGCCGGGACGATGTGCTCGCCCAGCGTCCGCGGACCGGCCAGGAACGGGAGCGTGCCGTCGCCGAGCTCGCCGGTGACGCGCAGCGCCTGCGGGCCCATCGCGGCGACCAGCAGCGGAACCGCCGGCTCCGCGCCCGGCACGGCGGCGGGCATCGGCGGCGCGGCGGTCAGCGTCTCGCCGCGGAAGTCCGCGGTGCCGGTCTCGGTCAGGGAGCGCAGCACGGTGAGGAACTCGGCCAGCCGCGCGACGGGCCGGTCGTAGGGCACGCCGAACACGGGCTCGACGAACGCCTTGGCCCCGAGTGCGAGGCCCAGGTGGAACCGGCCGCGCGTCGCGGCCTGCGAGGTCTGCGCCTGGCTCGCGACCAGGATCGGGTGCCTCGCGAAGATCGGCACGGCCGACGTCCCCACGGCCAGGCCGGGCGCCTCCCGGCCGACCAGGCCCGCGAGCCCCACCGCGTCGTAGTCGAACCGCTGCCCGAGCCAGACCGAGCCCAGCCCCGCCGCCTCGGCCTCTTTCGCCGCCGCCACCGCCTCGTCGACCGCGTTGCCGGACGGGCCTGGATGAAGCGCTACTCCGATCGTCATGTCGGCGGCAACCCGCCTCGAAGACCCACTATTCCCGTCGGGAAACTAGAAATCTCGCCGGTGCGGCGCGCTCACCGGACACCGCGTCGGCGATGATCCGGCCGAGCAGCGGCGCGAACTTGGCGCCGTGCCCCGAGCAGGGCGAGGCGACGGTGATCCCGTCCACGCCGTCGATCACGAAGTCCTCGGTGGGGGTGTTGGTGAAGAGGCAGGTCGTCTCGGCGTACGGCTCGGGGACGAGGCCGGGCAGGGTCCGGCGGACGTACGCCGCGACCCGCGCGCGGTTGGCGGGGTCGATCTCCCCGCTCTGCGCCGCCGCGCTGCGGATCGGCCGGCCGCCGTTGTACTCGGCGACCTTCAGCCCGGTCCGGCCGCCGGGGAGGGCGGCGTCGCGCCCGCCCGGCAGCCCGTAGACCAGCATGGACGGGATCCCGTGGATGAACGTCGGCCACGGTCCGTCCGAGCCGGCGCGGTAGGGGAAGTGGTAGGCGTTCTCCTGCATCACCCGCAGCGGCGGGAACGCCGCCAGGAAGGACTCGGGCAGAGCCAGGTCGCCGAGCAGGTCGGGGAGCCATCCGCCGGCGGTGACGACGACCTTCTCGGCCTCCTCGGCGCGCCCGTCCGCTCCGACCACCCGCAGGCCGGCGCCAGCGCGCTCGACCGAGGCCACCGGCCACCCCGTCTCGACGCGGGCGCCGTCGGCCCGCGCCAGCCGCAGCATGGCCGCGACGGCGGACTCCGCGTCGATCACCCCGGCGTCCGGGTGCCACAGCACGTCCGCGCCGCTGTCGCCGAAGTCGAACTGCGGCCAGCGCGCGGCCGCCTCGGCGCCGGTGAGCAGCTCGTGGTCGACGCCGACCTCCTCGAACACGGCCGCCAGCGCCGCCGGGTCACGGTCGGCGCCGAAGTCCACCGACCCCGTCGGGGTGACGAGGCGCTCCCCGGCGAGGCGCTCCAGCACGTCCCATTCGAGCCGCGCGTCGACGACGAGCCGGGCGTAGAACGGGTCGGGGTAGGCGTACCGGAGGATGCGCGCGGACCCGTGCGAGCTGCCCGCGCCGTTCGCCGGCGTGGAGCGTTCAAGCACGGTCACCTCGTGACCGCGCCGGGCCAGCTGCCAGGCGGCCGCGGCGCCGGCGAGGCCGGCTCCGACGACGATGCAGGTGCTCATCGGGCTTCCTCCTTCGCGGCGAGCGCGCCGGTCGGCCGGGGGACCGGCGAGCCGCCGGACCGGTCAAGGACACGATCCCAGAACCCGGCACCGGCCGCGCGACCGCCCGGCGCCGGCGGCCTACCGGGGCGCCCGGGCCAGCACCAGCAGGACGCCCGCGCCCGAGACCGCCATACCGGCGATCACGCTCGCGGTGATGCCCTGCCCGAGGATCGGCACCGCGAGCACGGCCGTCACCGGCGGCACCAGGTACAGCAGGCTGGTCGCCGCGCCGCCCGTGCCGCGCCGCAGCAGGACGAACAGCAGGACGAGCGCGCCGATCGAGTTGACGACCGCCAGCCACGCCAATGATCCGAGCGCCTGCCCGGTCAGCGGGATGCGCAGGCCGCCGTGCGCCATCGCCAGCGGGAACGTGGTGAGGGTCGCGCCGAGGAGCTGCACGGTGGTCCCCGTCCGCAGGTCCACCGAGCCTCCGAACCGCTTCTGGTAGAGCGTCCCGGCGGCGAGGCCGGCCAGCGCCAGGCCCGTGTAGGCGTACCCGGCGGTCCGCGCTCCGCCCGACAGGTTCCCGCTGACGCAGACGGCGACGCCCGCCAGTCCCAGCGCGAGACCGGCCCACTGCCGGCCCGTCAGCCGTTCGGAGAACATCGGGACCGCGACCGCCGCGACGATCAGCGGGCAGGCGCTCAGGATCAGCGACGACAGCCCCGCCGGCACGCCGTGCGCCAGCCCGAAGAACACGCCGCCGAGCTGCACCGTCTGGAGCAGCACGCCCGTCACGAGCAGGTGCGCGTACGTGCGCCGCTCCCTCGGCCACGGCGCCCGGGTGGCGAGGGAGACCGCTCCGAGGACGGTGAACGCGACGAGGAACCGCCAGGCGACCAGGGCGAGCGACGCCCCGCTGCGCGCCCCGAGCGTCCCGGCGAGATAGCCGCTGCTCCAGATCGGCACGAACACGACCGGCAGGGCGGCCGCCGCGAGCCGCCCCGCGGCCCGCCCGCGCGCCGCCCCGGCGGGCTCGCGGCATTCGAACGGCGCGGCCGCCGGCCCGGCGCTCACGCGAGGCGGCCGTCGGCCGGAAGGACCGGCGCCGCGACGGGCACGGTCCCGGGGTATTTCAGTCCGGCGCCGGTGTTGAGGACGACGACGCGCTCGTCCTCGCCCAGCCAACCTGACGCCCGCAGCTTCCGGGCGGCGGCGAACGCGGCGGCGCCCTCGGGGCAGACGAACGCCCCCTCCAGCGCGGTGACCTCCCTCAGCTCGGCCAGCAGCTCGTCGTCGGTCACGGCGACCGCCGTGCCGGACGTCTCCGCCAGCGCGTCGAGGATGAGGAAGTCGCCCAGGGGCTTGGGGACGTTGATACCGAACGCCACCGTGCTCGCCTTCTCCCAGGGCCGGGTCGTCCGCTCGCCCCGCTCGAACGCCTCGACGACCGGGGCGCAGCCCTCCGCCTGCACGGCCACCAGGCGCGGGAGCGGGCCGGAGATCCAGCCCAGCTCGCGCAGCTCGGTCAGGGCCTTGTGGATCCCGATCAGCCCCACGCCGCCGCCCGTCGGATAGAGGATCGCGTCGGGCGGCGTCCAGCCGAGCTGCTCGACGATCTCCACGCCCATCGTCTTCTTGCCCTCGATGCGGTAGGGCTCCTAGAGCGTCGAGGCGTCGAAGATCCGGCCCCCGGACGCCGCGACCAGCTCGCCGACGACCCGACCGGCGTCGCTGATCAGGCCGTCGACCAGGTGCAGGTCGGCGCCGGCCGCCGCGCACTCGCGCCGGGTGATCTCCGGGGCGTCGACCGGCATCACGATCGTGGCGGTCAGGCCGGCGCGGGCGCCGTAGAGGGCCCACGCGGCGCCGGCGTTGCCGTTGGTGGGCATCGCGAGGCGCTCGACGCCGAGCTCCGCCGCCCGCGACACCCCGACGGCCGCCCCGCGCGCCTTGAACGAGCCGGACGGGAGCAGCCCCTCGTCCTTCATCAGCAGCCCGGGCAGCCCGATGCGCTCGCCGTACCGGGGGACCGGCAGCAGCGGCGTCATCCCCTCGCCCAGGCTCACCACCGCCTCCGGGCTCCCGACGGGCAGCAGCTCGTGGTAGCGCCACAGGTCGGGCGGTCGTCCCGCGACGTCCTCCGGGCGCACCGCCGCGCGGACCGCGGGCAGGTCGTAGCGGGCGAGCAGCGGCCTCCCGCATTCGGGGCACAGGTTCCGCAGGACGCCGGCGTCGCGCTCGGTCCCGCACCAACCGCACTCCAGATGGGAAAGATGGCTGAACGCCATGCTCCGCTCCTCCCGGCGCCCCGATGCCTATTCTCACTAATCTAGTAGGAAATTCGTGGTCGCCGCTTCCGTGCCGTCGCGGTCAGCGCCCGAGGGCTCGGGCCAGGGCCTCCTCGGCCTGCGCGGCGAGGGAGCCGACCAGATCGGCGGCGGACGGCAGGTCCTCGATGAGATCGACGCCCTCGCCCGCCCACCGCGGCAGAGCGGGGATCTCGCCTCGCGCCACGGCGTCCCGGTACGCCTGCCCGGCGTGGGCGTCGGCCGCGAGCTCGTCCTCCCGGCCCCGCCATTCGTCCAGGAAAGGGTGGCCGAGGGTGCGCGCGGTGTACCGCTCCGGCCACCGCGAGCCCCGGGCGATGTCCAGCACCCTGTTGCGCTCGGTGTCCTCCGCGCGCGCTTCGACGAGCGCCTTCGCGGTCGCGGGGTCGACGAGGGCCTCGGCGGTGGCCTGGAAGCGGGTGCCGAGCAGCGCCCCGGCGGCCCCCAGCGCCAGGGCGGCCGCGACGCCGCGGCCGTCGGCGATCCCGCCGGCCGCCAGCACGGGCACCGGCGCCGCCAGGTCCACCACGACGGGCACGAACGGCAGCGTGGACCGCCCGTGCCGGGCGCCGTGCCCGCCGGCCTCGGTGCCCTGCGCGACGATCACGTCCGCGCCCAGGTCGACCGCCCGGCGGGCCTCCTCCAGGTCGGTCACCTGGAGGATCAGCGCCGTGCCCGCGCCGCGGACGCGCTCCGCGAACGGGCCGGGGTCGCCGAACGACAGCATCACCGCGCTCGGGCGGTGCTCCAGCGCACGCGCGATCGTCCCGTCGTCGATCGCCCATGCCTGGAAGCCGATGCCCCACGGCCTCCCGGCGACCTCCTCGGCCAGGACCGGCAGCTCGCGGGCCAGCCAGTCCGGGTCCCCGGTCCCGCTGCCCAGCAGCCCGAGGCCGCCGCCGCGCGAGACGGCCGCCGTCAGCGCGCCGCCGGCCGACCCGCCCATCGGGGCCAAGGCGATCGGGTGCCGCACTCCGAACATGTCCGTGAACGCCGTCGACAGTGCCATGTCCCGATCATGGCCCACCCGCAGTACCGGCCGCGACGCGGCGCAGACGGACGCCTCGCCTTCTGGCTCGGCCGGGTGGCGGCCGGTTCTCCGGCCGGGCTAGAAGACGAACTCGATGCGGGACAGGGCGATGCCGAACCCGATGAGGGCGCACACTCCCAGGCCCAGCGTGCCGGACAAGAAGCCCCACGCGGTGGCCAGGGCGACCGGTCTGGAAGGCGCCGCCAGCGGCCCCGCCACCCAGCCGAGGGCGGCGCCCAGCGGAGGAAGCCCGCCGATCACGCATGCGCTGAACAGCAGGCGCACCTTGGTCCGGTGGTTGCCCTGCCAGTCGGTGGCGCTCAGGTGATGCGCGGCCGAGGAGGCGGTCTCGGCCCACCACACGATGAAGACCGCCCAGATGACCAGCGCGACGACCGTCAGGCCGACGGCGCCCTTCCGTGAACTGTTCATCGGCGGATCCCTGACGCGGAACGGAGAAGCGGGCGGCGGCGATCGGCCTCGGCCGCCTCCGCTTCAGTACAGTTCACCGTTCTCCTTCCGGCAAGCCCCGGCGACCAATCGCGGTCTCGGCCCCTCACCCCAGCGGGAGCGGTCAGGTCGTGAGCCGGGTCGCCACGTGGGCGGCCGCTTCTGCGATCAGGGCGTCCTTGTAGGGCGCGCCGTATCCGCGGCGGTCGGTCATGACGGCCACCACCAGCGGGGGTGTCCGCGGCGGCCACACGACGGCGACGTCGTTGACACGGCCCCAGTTGCCGTTGCCGGTCTTGTCGGCGACCGTCCATCCTTTCGGCAGCCCGGCGCGGATGCGGGTGGCGCCGGTCATGCTGCGCAGCATCCAGCCCTTGAGCAGGGCGCGCTTGTCCGCGGGCAGCGCGTCCCCGAGGACGAGCGCGCGGTAGTCGGCGGCGATGGCGCGGGGCGTGGTGGTGTCGCGGGGATCGCCCGGGCCGATCTTGTTGAGCTCCGGCTCGTAGTCGTCCATGCGGCCCACGGTGTCGCCGAGGCCGCGCAGGTAGGCGGTCAGCCGGGCGGGGCCGCCGAGGTCGCGCATCAGCAGGTTGCCCGCGGTGCCGTCGCTGTACCGGATGGCCGCGTCGCACAGTTGCCCGATGGTCATTCCTGTCGCGATGTGGTTCTCGGTGATCGGCGAGATGGAGTCGACGTCGGCCTTGGTATAGGTGACGCGCTTGTCGAGATGGCCGAGCGGGTTGCCGTGCAGCACCGCCGCCGCGGCGAGCGCCTTGAAAGTGGAGCAGAACGCGAACCGCTCGTCGGCGCGGTAGGCCACCGCGGCGCCGGTGCCGGTGGCCACGGCGTAGACGCCAAGGCGGGCGCGGTGCTTGCGCTCCAGTGCGGCGAAGCGCGGATCGTCCGGGGGAGCGGTGGTGCGGCGCTCCGATGCTGACGGCCTCGGGCTCGACTGGTGCTGGTCGTCGCATCCCGCAAGCGGCAGGAGCGCCGCGCCGAGCAGCAGGGCGCGCCTGGACGGTCCGGACCGCTCGAAGGGCGTCGGGTGGTGGCCGCCTTCGGCTTCGCAAGAGGGTCGCGCGCTGGGCATGGCGGCCATGACAGCACGGCCGTTCCGGCGGCGTCCAAGTCCGATATCGATCATCGATCGATAGCCGGAAACGTATGTTCGCTGGTGGTCAAGAGACGAGGGGCCTCCCGTGTTGGGACATCTCCCGTCTTTCTGGTGTGCTGCGGCGGGTGATCGTCGATAGTCCCGCCCCGGCAGGGGCCCGCTCCGCCGGGAGGCCGCCCGACCGCCGGGTGATCACGACCGTGGTCGCGATCCAGCTCGCCTCCTGCCTGGGCTTCTTCGCGGTCGCGGCGCACCTGGTCGCCCACCTGCGGCACGACCTCGGCCTGCCGGCCGGGACGGTCGGGCTGATCCTCGGCGTCCAGGTGGGCCTGCAGTCCGCGCTCCTGCTGCCGGTCGGCTCGATCACCGACCTGCTCGGGCCCCACCGTACCGGAGCGATCGCCTGCGTCCTGCGCGCGCTGGGGTTCGTCCTGCTCGGCACGGTCGACGGCGTCGGGCCGCTGCTGTGCGCGGCCGTCGTCCTCGCCCTCGGCGGCGCGCTCTACAACCCCGCCGCGCAGTGCCTGCTGGCCGGGGTCGGCCCCGGCCGCCGGGCGCGCGGGTTCGCCGGCCATGTCGCGATGCAGCACGTCGCGACGGTGTTCGGCCCGGTCATGGGCCTTGCGATCCTCTCCGTCGGCCGAGGCTTCGCTCCTCTGGCCGCGACGGCGGCCGCCCTGTGGGCGACCGGCGGCGTGTTGTTCCTCCTCGTGCCTCACCGCAGCCCGCAGCCTGCGGTGAGACGCCGTCGGGAGCTCTTCGCGGGCGTGCGCACGGTGTTCCGCGACCGCTCCTTCCTGCTCTTCGCGCTGGCGGCCTCGCCGACGACGCTGCTGGCCAACGGCATGCTCACCGCCGTCCCGCTCCTGGACTTCACTCCGGCGGCGGCGACGCTGTGCTTCTGCGTCCTGGCCGCGGTCGCGGCGGCCGCCCAGCCCTTCGTGGCCGCCGGCCACCGCGGCGAACGTCCCTGGGTGCTGCGCCTCGGCCTGCTGTGCGCCGCGGCGGCGTTCTGCGTCCTCGCGCCCCTGGACGGCACCCGGACGGTCCCGCTGCTGATCGCGGCCGTCCTCAACGGCCTGTCGAACGGGCTGATCCAGCCGGCGGTCTTCCAACGCACCGCCTGCCACGCCCCGGTCGGATATTTCGGCGCCTACTACGGCGTCCTGCAGTCCGCCGCCGGGCTGTTCTCCTTCGCGGGCGACCTGCTCATCGGCCGGCTCTTCGACCTGGGCGCGGTCGCCGCGACCGCGGCCCTGATCGGCCTCGGCGCGTTCGCGCTCGCGGCCGCGATCGGTGTCCGCGACCCGTGAGGAGCGGCGGACGAGCCGGACGAGCCGGACGAGCACGGACCGAGGTAGCGAGCGGCACGGCCAGGTGGCCATCCGGGCGTCGACCGTTGGCCGATTCGGCGTGCGGGTGCCCGTTCCTAGGCTCGCGAGCATGTTCCGTTCCGCGTGCCGCCGCCGGTTCGTGCCCGCACTGGCGCTGTTCCTGCTCGGCAACCAGCCGATCACCGAGCTGTCCGGCCTGGTCATGCTGGCCCCGCTGTACGGCGGCGGCGCGCTGCTGGTGCGCGAGACGGCCCGGCGGGCCGGGCACGGCCGGCCGACAATGATCGTCCTCGCCGTCGCCTACGCGCTGATCGAGGAGGGCCCGGTCGACCAGATGCTGTGGAACCCGCACTACGGCGGGTTCGACATGGGCTCGGCTTACGCGGCCACGCACATCCCGCTGCTCGGCACCAGCGTCGAGATGCTGGAGGACGTCGTGTCGATGCACACGATCTGGAGCATCTGCGTCCCGATCGCGCTCGTCGAGGCGTTCACGCGCGATCCGCGCCGGCCGTGGCTCGGGCGGGCCGGGCTGCTCGCCGCCGGACTGCTGTTCGTGGCCGCTTCGGTCCTGCTGGGCGTCGCGCAGGCGCGGTCGGAGCACTTCGTCGCCTCGCCGCGCCAGTTCGCCGTCGCGGGCATCGCGATCGTCGGGCTGATCGTCGCGGGATTCGTCCTGGGACGCCGTCCGGCGGTCAAGCCGCAGGTGGACGCGGATGCGCCGAGCCCGTGGACGGTCGGCGCCGCGGCCTTCGCCGTCACGAGCCTTTACTGGCTGCGCGACCGGCTGCCCGAGGGGCTCTCGGTCTGGTGGCCGGTGGCGGCGTGGTTCGTCGTGCTCGGCGCGGCGGTCGCGGTGTGCGCGCGCTGGTCGCGGAGCCGCGGCTGGGGCCCGTCCCATCGTCTGGCGCTGGCGGGCGGCGCGCTGCTCACCTACGTGTGGGTGGGCTTCACGCACGCCGAGGAGATGGGCGTCCCCGTCGCGACCGCCCTGACCGGGAACGCCGTCTTCGGGACGGGGGCGGTCCTGCTGCTGGCGGCGGCGGCCGCCCGCGCCCGCCGCCCGTCGGTCACTGCCTGATGCGGCTGCTCGCCATCGACGCCGTGTTCGGCCAGAGCAACCACCCCTACCGGGCGGTGGGAGCGGGCAGGGTGCGGATCACGACGCCTACGAGCCGGTCGCCGGAGACGTACCCGTAGTGCCGGGAGTCCCAGCTCGTCGGACGGTTGTCGCCCAGGACCACCAGGGAGCCGCGCGGCACGGTGGTTCCGGCGATCCCTTCCACGTCCGGGTCGGCCCAGTCGGCGGGGAGCGTGTCGCCCTGCACGGCCACGACCCGCTTGAGGAGCAGCGTCCCGCGCCGGGCGGCCGGACGCCCGTTCCCGTCCGTCCCGTCCTGCCCGTCCGCGGCCCAGAAGAGCACCACCTGGCCGCGGCGGGCGCGCCTCGTCCTGCGGACGAGCACGCGGCCGCCGGACCGCAGGCCCGGTTCCATGCTCGCGCCGTCCACGGTCGTGACGATGAGGACGCGGCGGACCGCCAGCGCCAGCAGCCCGGCGGCCATCAGCGTTCCCGCGGCGGAGCGCGCGAGCGTCACGGCACCTCCTGCTGGTAGCCGGCGGCCTGCATGCGGAAGAGCCGGGCGTAGCCGCCGTCCGCCGCGAGCAGCGCGTCGTGCGTCCCGTGCTCGACGATCCGCCCGTCCCGCAGGACCGCGATGCGGTCGGCGTCGCGGACGGCGCTGAGCCGGTGGGAGATCAGCAGGCTGGTGCGGCCCTCGCGGTGCTCCCGCATGCGGGCGTGGACCTCCTGCTCGGCCTCGGGGTCGAGGCCCGAGCTGGGCTCGTCGAGGATCATCAGGTCCCGGCCCTCCCGCACCAGCGCGCGGGCCAGCGCGAGCCGCTGCCACTGCCCGCCGGACAGCACGACGCCGGTCACCGGGTCGTCCTGGTCCGCCCCGAGCACGAACATCCGGGTGAGCGGGGTGCCGTAGCCGCGCGGCAGCGAGGAGAGCGTGCCGTCGATGCCCGCCCGGACGGCCGCCCGCCGGAGGCGGTCCCGGTCGCCGAGCGCGGTGAGGTCGCCGAGCGCGATGTTCTCACCGGCCGTCATGTCGTAGTTCATGTGGTCCTGGAACACCGCGCTGATGCGCTCGCGCAGCCGCGCGGGCGGGATGTCGCGAAGGTCGACGCCGTCCCAGAGGATCCGGCCCTTGGTCGGGTCGTACATCCGGCAGAGCAGCTTGACGAGGGTGCTCTTCCCGGCGCCGTTGAGGCCGACGAGCGCGACGGCGCTTCCCTGCGGGATCGTCAGGTCGACGCCTTGCAGCACCCACGGATGGTCGTCGCTGTAGCGGAACCAGACGTCCTGCAGTTCGATGCCCTTCCGCAGCGGCGGCGCCTCCCCGTCCAGCGCCTTCGGCAGGTCGGGCTCGGCGTCGGTGACGGCGATGAAGTGGGTGAAGGCCAGCAGCCGGGCCTGCCCTCCGGAGATCGCCGCGGTGAGCGTCCCGAGCGCCCCCTGCACGCCGACGACCGCCGCGAGGAACATGGACACGTCCCCGATGCCGATCTCGCCGCGCCGCGCCGCCGTGACCGCCCACCACAGCCCGGCCCCGGCGGCCGCCGCGCTCATGACCGTGAGCCCGCCCTGCGTCCGGAGCTCGCGCAGGTCCATCCGCCGGCTCTCGGCATTGGCGCTCCGCCGCTCCCGCATCATCAGCCCGCGCAGGAACGCGCCGATGCCGAAGAGGCGGATCTCGGTGGCGGCGGCCGTCCCGGTGAGGAGCTGCCCGTAGAAGTACTCGCGGCGGTGGTACCGCTCGATGCTCCACTCCATCGCCGACCGGCGCCGGGTGAGCAGGATCTCGGCGGCGAGCGCGGGGACCGCGGCGATGAGGACGACGGCGGTCATGGCCGGGCTGATCAGGAGCAGGGAGCCGAGGAAGCCGAGCAGGGACGCCGCGCCGCCGAGGCCGCCGCCGATGCCGTCCACGATCTCGGGGATCCGGCCGACGCCCTCCTGGGCGAGCCTGAGCCGGTCCTGGTAGGCGGGGTCCTCGAAGTTGCGCAGCCCGACCTGCCGCTCGGCCGCGGCGAACAGCCGGTCGGTCCCGGCCAGGCCGGCGGACCGGCCGATCTGCGCCCTCAGGTAGTGGACGGCCACCGGCAGGGCCGCCGCGGCGAGCCCGGTCGCGGCCAGCCCGAGCGCCGGGCCGCCGACCGCGCCGTGCGGGGTCGTCAGCCGGTCGATCACCGTCTTGGTCAGCCACGCGGTCGCGACCGGCGCCGCGGACGCGGCGAGCGTCAGGACGACGAAGAGCGGCGCGCCGGCCCTGGCCGACCGCAGGATGAGCGCGACGGCCCGCACGGCGGCGGCCCACAGGCCGGCGGCGCCGACGCGCATGCCGCCGGCGGGGGAGTCGCCCACCGCTCAGTGCCTGCCGGCGGCCTGCCCGGACGGCCGTCGCGCCCCCGGCGGGTCGGGCAGGTCGCCGACACGTCCCGCCGTGGCGAGGACCCGCCGGTCGCCGACGAGGTACAGCGCCGGGGTCCAGGTGTTGCGGAACGCCCGCGCCACCGGCCCGCCGTCGGCCTCGGCCGCGACGACCCGCGCCACCGGGCTCAGCGCCCGCACGGTCTCCGGGTCGTCCCCGCCGACCACCACCAGCACGTCGTCGCGGTCGAGCCGGCGGGCCCGCTCGACGAGTTCGGGCAGCAGGTCGTGGCAGGCCGGGCAGTCGGCGGACAGGAACGCGACGACGCCGCCGAGGACGTCGTGGTCCACCGGCTCGCCGTCCGTCGTCACGGCGGCGAACTCCCCGATGGACGCGCCCGGCCCCAGCTCGAACGGCAGGTCCGCCGCGGCGGGGCGGCCGGCGTCGGCCCGCAGCCGCCGCAGGATCCCCATCGTGAGCAGCATGTTCAGCAGGCAGGCCACGCCGAGCAACACCACGGCCGCCACCAGGTAGGGCATCGGGAACTCCTCGCGAACAGGTCGATCGATCTCGTCGAAGGGGGGTGGACGGGTGCCCGCCCGCGCCCCGCGCTCCTTCTTTCCGGGCGCCGGACGCCGGGCCTCGGGCGCCGGGCGGCGGCGGCCCGCGGTGCGCGCCGCCGCCGCCCGGACCCGTCCCGGGGTCGGGTCAGCAGGAGCTGCGGATCTTGGTCCACTGGCAGCCGCTGTCCAGGCAGCAGAAGCGGTACCAGTAGCCCGGGTGGCCGGCGGCGTTGCAGAAGTAGCCGCCGCTGCAGGCGGACGCGGTCGCCTTGGGCGCGATCCGGTCGAGAATCCGGTCGACGAGACGGTTCACGGTTTTCTCCCTTTCTTCGGGCATGCTGGGGACACGCATTGAAGCAATGGCTGAAACGGCTTTATCGAAACCGGCTGACCTGCGGTATCACGTCCCTTCGCGGTGAAGTCCCGTGGGGAGCGGGAATGAACCCGGCGACTAGTATTGCTCCTCCCTTCGCGCTTCCCGCAAGACCTTGATAATCAGCGGTCGATCACTTGTGAACTTTCGATGACGGACGCCTCGCCCATGATCGACATTTCTCAGGTTTAGCGGCGGCCGGAGGTGATCGGCCCGCCGGGCGGTGCCCGACCGCACCCGGAGGAACGCGTTCCGTCATAGGCCGGACGGCCGGCCCGGGCGTGCGGGCGGAGCGGACCGGGCCGCCGGGTGGGGCCGGGCAGAACCGGGCGCCCGTTTCCGGAGTCGTACGACGTATGCGGCGGATCTTGCTCGGCGCGGCGGCGGCGGCCTGCCTCGCGCTCCTCTTCCTCGCCCCGGCGGCGTCGGCGGCGCCCGTGCAGGAGCGCATCCGGTCGTACGCGGTCGATCTGGCGGTGGACCGGGACGGCGTCCTCCATGTCCAGGAGAGGATC
The DNA here is from genome assembly GCF_040299565.1 of Spirillospora sp. NPDC000708. Taxonomy (NCBI): domain Bacteria; kingdom Bacillati; phylum Actinomycetota; class Actinomycetes; order Streptosporangiales; family Thermomonosporaceae; genus Spirillospora; species Spirillospora sp. NPDC000708. The sequence goes on along the minus strand of NZ_JBEPCJ010000001.1, from coordinate 215,217 downwards.
GTCTACGACTTCGGGGGCGCGCGCCGGCACGGCATCGAGCGGCGCATCCCGACCGGTCGCGCGTCGATCGGGAACGTGCGCACTGGCAGCCCCGACGCGCCGGCCGGACGGTCCGTCACCCGCTCCAAGGGCGCCGTGGACGTGCGGATCGGCGACCCGTCCACGCTGGTCACCGGCGTGCACACCTACACGCTCGACTACACCGCGAAGCACGCCGTCCGGTCGGACGTCCTGGACTGGAACGCGGTCGGCACCGAATGGAAGGTCCCGATCGACGTGGCGACCGTCCTGCTCCGGGCGCCGGCCGCCTACCGGTCCCTGGCCTGCTACGCCGGGCCCCGCGGTTCGACCGCGCCGTGCGCCGGCGCGTGGAACACCGGCCAGGGCAGCGCGGCCTTCGGGCAGCGGCTGGAAGCGGGGCAGGGCATCACCGTCCGGGCAGTGCTGCCGCACGGCGCGGTGCGGCCGCAGCCGTCCGGGGAGGGCGGCTGGCGGGTCGGCGCGCTCGGCTGGCTCGCGGTCCCGGCGGCGTTGCTCGCCGTCGCGGCCGAGGTGGTGGTGTTCCTGCGCCCCCTCCACTGGGCGGGCATGGACTCCGCCGCGGCGGTCCCCGCCGCCGTGCCCGCGGAACTCACCGTCCTGTGCACCGACTGGGCCGCCGAGGCCGGCGGAGCCGACCTCGGCGCGAGCATCGCCGTGGACCTCGCCGCTCGCGGGCACCTGAGGATCACCCGGCCGGCCGGCGGCGGGCCGCGGCTCCGGCTGACCGGCTCCCGCGACGGCGCGGACCTGCGGCCTTACGAGAAGGCGTTCCTCGACGAGGTGTTCTCCGGCGGCGACGAGGCCGCCGCCGAGGACGTCGACGGTCTCGGGCTGGCCCGGCGCCTGCGTCCGCTGGTGGAGGAGGCCGTCGACGCGCACGGCTGGCGGCGGCCCTGGTCGGCGGGCGTGCCCCTGCTGCGGTTCGCGTCGGTGCTGCTGGGCGTGGCCGGGGTCCTGTGCCTGGTCTACGGCCCGGTCGCCGAAGGCGCCGTGACGGACGTGACGGCCTGGGGCGCGGCCCTGCTCGTGGCGGCCCCGGTCGTCTGGGTGCGCTCGCGGCGCATCGACCTCTTCACCCGCCGTGCTCAGCAGCTCAGGGACGAGGCGGACCGCTACACCGGGGGCCTCGTGATCAAGGACGTGCCGGACGCCGAGGACCTCCCGTTCGCGGTGGCGCGGCGATACGCGGGGATCCTGCGCAGGTACGTCGCGGCACGGGGCGGCCCGCCCGAGTGGTACACCGACGACGGCCCGGAGAAGGGACTCCAGGACCGCTTCGCCGAGGTCGCGACGGTGTTCGTCGACGCGTCCGCGCGGAAGGCGAAGCGCGCCCAGGGGACGCTGCCCCGGACGCTCTCCTCGACCCGGCGGACCAGGTCCGGATGGGGCGGGTCGAGCCACGGCCCCATCGGCGGTTTCGGCGGCGATGGAGGCGGGGGAGGGGTCGGCGGCGGTGACGGCGGCGGGGGAGGCGGCTCCTGGTGAACCGCCGCGCCGTCCGGGCCCCGCGCTTTTCGGATCACTGATCCGAAAAGAGGTAGGGTGGCGGCGTGGGACGGCGGAAGACGCGGACCGAGGCGATGCGCGGCGACGTGCTGGCGGCCGCCGGGCGGCTGCTGGAGACGGGCGGCGCCGGAGCGGTGACCACCCGGGCGGTCGCCGCCGGGGCGGGAACGTCGCTGGCGGCGGTGAACGAGCTGTTCGGCGGCAAAGCCGGGCTTGCCCGCGCGCTGTTCGCCGACGGCTTCGCGCGGCTGGCGGCGGACCTGCGCGCGCTGGAGCCCACCGGCGACCCCGAGGCGGACGTGCTCGAACTGGCGCTGGCCGTCCGGTCGTTCGCCCGCCGCGCCCCGCACCTGCACGAGGTGATGTTCTCCCGGCCGTTCGCCGAGTTCCGCCCCGGCGCGTCCGACGCCCGCGCCGCCGAGGAGATCCACGCGATCGTCGTCGGCCGGGTCGCGGCCGTCCTCGGGCCCGACCGCGCCCCCGGCTCGGCCCGGGACGCGGCCATCGGCCTGTTCGCGACGGTCCAGGGGCTGCTGGCCCTGGACTCCTCCGGACTGCTGGGCGGCGGTCCGGAGGCGGCCGACCGGCGCTTCCGCCTGACGGTCACCGCGACGCTGCGCGGCCTCGCCGCGACCGCGTCCCGCGACCCCCGTCCCGCCGCCGAGGAGGCACCGTGACCGACGCGCGCCCCGACTACGTCCCCTACGACCGGCCGAGCCCGCTGCTCACCGCCATCGGCGGCTTCCTGCGCCACCGCGACGACCCGCTGCGCGCCCGATTCCTCGTCGAGGGCCCCAAGACCAACGCCCGCGGGCTGCTGCACGGCGGGGTGATCGCCTCCGTCGGCGACGTGGTGATCGGGCACGCCCTGGCGGTCCGGACGGACCCGCCGACACCGCTCATCACCGTCAACCTGTCCTGCGACATGGTCGGGACCGCCAGGGAGGGCGACTGGGTCGACATAGCCGTCGTCCCGACGCGTACCGGACGGCGGCTCGCCGCGGGGACGGCGACGTTCGCGGCCGGCGGGCGCGTCATCGCCAACGTCAGCGCGCTGTTCATGCCGTCCCGTCCGGCCGCGGCCGCCGGCCGACGGTGATCAGCGCGGAGAGTTGCCGTAGACGACGCCGACGACGAACGGGTACACGGCGCCGGCGGAGTCCACGCTCACCGTCAGGGCCGCCGGTTCCCGGACGTGGTACTCCGCGGGCAACGGGCGGAACATCGCGTCGCTCGCCCACGGCCTGTAGAGCCTGCCGACGGTCGCGCCGTAATGCGGGTGCATGAAGTCGAGTCCGCCGGACGGCATCGGCTCCAGCGCCAGCCCCTCGGGCAGCGCGATCGTGAACCCGAACCGGGTCGGGGCGCCCGGGCCGTGGGCGACCGCGAGCCATGCCGCGCCGTCGGCGGTCGTGAGCGCGACGACGTCGGTGGCGGCGGCGACGCCCGTGAACACCCGCATGGTGGGACGCGGCATGAGGGCGCCGGTGGCGGAGTCCGCCAGGTCCATGCGCATGTGGATCCGCTGCCCGGTCTTCGCCGATACCCACACGCCCTCGTGAACGGACGCTCCGAGAACGACGCCGGGATTCCCCGCCTCCCGTGGCTGGCCGCCCCGCCCCTCTATGGTCAGCGACGCGATTTGCTCCGCGGTGAGACCGCCCTGTTCGCCGCTGTATTCACGACCCAGCATGTTTCCCCCCGCTGCGTGAATTCGTGGTCATGGTGCCCGCTCGCGAGATCCGGCGAAGCCCCCTTGCCGTTCGATTCTCGTGGCAACGCGACTGTAACCCGGCATTCAGCGCACTTCTGAGCCCTTTTCTCCGTTTCGGTAGTCCTACCGAAACGGAGAAAAGGTGAGCGGGGCGGCCCGTCGCGCCTCGGTACGTTGACCGACGCGGGCGTCCCCGCCGTCACGATCGTGGGCGTTCCCGCCGTCAGGATCGGCGGGCGTCGGGCCACGCCCGGAGGGCCGTCTCGGCGATCTGCTCCAGCTCGCTCTGCGCGGCGCCGTCACGGGCCCGGGCGGACATGCCTTGCATGACGGCGGCGTAGAAGGAGGCAAGCCCGCGGGCGTCGGTGTGCGCGGGGAGTTCGCCGGTCCGGACGGCGGCCCGGAGCACGTCTTCGAGCGCGCGGGTGCCCGCTTCGCGCAGGTCGCGCAGGTGTGCGGCGACGTCGGCGGACTGCGGCGAGCAGTTGGTGGCCGCGCTGATCAGCATGCAGCCGTGCGGGAGGCCGGGCCGGGTGTAGGCGGCGGCCGCCTCGTGCAGCAGGCGCCGGACGGCGTCGCGGGCGCCGGTCTCCTCGGCGAGCGCGCGCCGGGTGAACGCGGCGTAGGTGCCCAGGTAGCGGTCGAGGGCCTCCAGGAACAAGGCGCGCTTGTCGCCGAAGGCCGCGTAGAGGCTCGGCGCGCCGATGCCGAGCGCCTTGGTGAGCATGGAGACCGACGTGGCGTCGTAGCCGTGCTCCCAGAACACGGCGATCGCGTCCTCCAGTGCCCGGTCGCGGTCGAACGACCGGGGGCGTCCCGTCCTCATGCCCGACATTCTATAGCGATCGATACAGATGTGGGGTAGCGTACTTTCCAAACGATCACTACAGAAGTGAGGGTGCCCGATGGTCACCGTGGGACTGTTCATCCGCGTCGAGGCCAGGCCGGACAAGGTCGACGAGGTGGAGGCGAGGTTCAAGGACGTGGTGGAGATCGTGCGCGAGGAGGGGAAGGCCGTCGTCTGGTTCGCGCTGCGGCTCGGACCGACGACGTTCGCGATCTACGACGCGTTCGCCGACGACGCCGACCGCCGGGCCCACCTGGAGGCCAACCTGCCGGCCCTGCGAGCCGCCGGCGCGGACCTGTTCGCGGAGCCGCCCACCGTAGAGCACATCGACGTCGTCGCCGGGCTGATCCCCGGGCACTGACCCGTCAGGGCGGGCCCCGGCCGCCCGTTCACGGCCGCGGGCCCCATCTCCCTGCCGGGTGATGGGGCTGTGGGGTCCGGGTCGCGGACGCGGCGTCCCTCCGCGGGGTCAGCGGGTGCGGGCGGCGGGCAGGCGGCCGGCGACGAGCGGGACGACGATCGCCGCGGCCGCCAGGTGGGTCAGCATGAGGACGGCCCGGGTCGACGGCGCCGCCGGGACGAGGAGGTCGGGCGCGAACGACAGCGCCGTGAGAGCGGCGGTGGCCACCAGGAACGTGCGCTTGGGCGTCGCGGCCCAGCGCCGCAGCGCCACGGCCAGGACGATGCCGATCGCGGAGCACACCAGGGTCAGCTGGGTGAAGCCGAGCAGCGGGATCGGCTCGCCGTCGACGTCCAGGGAGATCCCGGCGGCGTCGGCGACGGCGGCGATGCCCGTCGTGGCCACCGCGGCGGCGACGGCGGCGAGCCCGCCGGTGCGCCACAGCGCGACGGCGCGGGGCGAGGTCGTGGCGGTCGTCGACGGAGCGGTGGTGTAGCCGGTGATGCTCATCTGCTTGCCCTTTCGTCTTCGTACGAGGCGCTGTGTTCGTAGGAGAGACCGGGCATGCCGAGCGAACTCATCGGTCGGATCGGGGCGATCTGAGATTTTTTCCGGCCACGGCTGCGCCGGGCCGTTCGGGGATCAGGCGGCGGCGGTGCGCAGGGCCGCCCGCTTCAGTTCGCCCCGCAGCGCCGCGAGCGACACGGCTCCGACGAGGAGGGTCCCGTCCGGGAACCGGAAGACCGGCACCGGCGGGCCGGACGGCGCGAGGTCCGCACGGGGCCGCTCGCCGTCCTTCTCGGCGTCCCAGGGCACGCCGACGGCGCAGGCCAGGCTCCGCAGCACGCCCGCGTCCGCGATGTCCAGACCGTCGGTGAAGTGGGCGCGGTACAGGCGGGCGGCCATCTCCTCCGCCCGGCCGTGCGCGGCCGCCAGCGCGATGAGCCGATGGGCGCGGGAGGTGTCGGCGGGCACGATCCGGTCCGTCCTCATCACCAGCCCGTCGGCGGCCGCCGCCCGCGCGATCTGCTCGGCGCGCGCAGTGGGGGCGAGCGGGGACGGGCCGCCGTCCAGCGGCGTCCCCGCTGAACGGACGGCGGTCTGGTACGGCCTGAAGACCACCGTCAACGCGCCGCCGCCGGCCCGGTGCTCCTCGGCGGCCCGGCGGAAGCGGGCGTAGCCGAGCGCCGACCAGCTGCAGGCGATGTCGTGGGTGATCTCAACCTTCATCGGCCTTGTCCTTACTGGCGGCACGGATCGTTCCGTGCCGCTTCAGGATGCCGGGGCTCGCGAACCAAGTCAACACGGAACGTTCCGTATCGCCTAGACGGTATGCTGGGCCCATGTCCCCGAGACGTCCCGATCGCCGCAGTGAAGAGGCGGCCAAAGCCGTCGTCCAGGCCGCCATGGAGCTGTGTCAGGAGGTGGGGTACCGCAAACTCAGCATCGAGGGCATCGCCGCCCGCGCCGGCGTCGGCAAGAACACGATCTACCGCTGGTGGCCGTCCAAGGCCGCCGTGCTGCTGGACGGGCTGCTGACCACCTGGAGGACGGACGCGACGTTCCCGGACACCGGCGACTTCGTCGCCGACATCAAGACGCAGATGGCGGCGGCCTCGCGCATCCTCGGGGATCCGGACGTCTTCCCCCACTACCGCGCGCTGATCGGCGAGGCCCAGCACGATCCCGAGATCCACCGGGCCCTGTGGGACAGCTTCATCGGCCACCTGGCGGGCGCCGCCGCCGACCGCATCAGGATCGCGCAGCGCGAAGGCCAGGTCCGGGCCGACGCCGATCCGGACCTCGTCACCGAACTGCTCTACGGCGCCGCCTACTACCGCCGGCTGCTCACCCCCCGCGCCGCCGACACCGACCACATCAACGCCATCGTCGACCTCGCCTTCACCGGGATCGCCCCGCCCGCCGAGTAGACGCGGAGGCGCCGCGCCGAACGGCACCCGGCATAGTGAGGAAGGACGGGGTCGTTCAGCGAGGACTCGAGGGGGAGCGAACGATGTCCGGACCGGGAGCGCCGCCGCCTGTGCGGCATCCGATCTTCGCGCGGTTCTACGCGCGCATGTCACCGCTGATGGAGCGCGGCCTCGGCCGGTACCGGACGAGGCTCCTGCACGGCCTCTCCGGACGCGTCCTGGAGGTCGGGGCCGGCGCCGGCGCCAACTTCGATCACTATCCGGCCGAGGTCACCGGCGTCCTGGCCGTCGAACCGGAGGCCCGGCTGCGGCGGGCGGCCACGACCGCCGCACGGCGGGCACCGGTGCCGGTGGAGGTCGTCGACGGCCTCGCCGACCGGCTGCCCGCCGACGACCGGTCCTGCGACGCCGTCGTGGCCTGCCTGGTGCTGTGCACGGTGCCCGACCCGGCGAACGCCCTCGCCGAGCTCTTCCGTGTCGTGCGGCCCGGCGGGCAGCTCCGGTTCTTCGAGCACGTCCAGGCCGGCGAGCCCGCCCGCCGGCGCATGCAGCGCCTCGCGGACGCCACCGTGTGGCCGATCGTCAGCGGCGGTTGCCACACGAGCCGCGACACCGCGGCGGCGATCGCGGACGCGGGCTTCGTCATCGACGACCTCGAAACGCTCCAGCGCTCCGACACCGGCATGCCGTTCCCCGCCGCTCCGCAGATCCTCGGCACCGCCCACCGGCCGGGCAACGGATGAGCGCGGCCCGGCTGCGGCCCGGCAGCGGCCCGGCTGCGGCCGGGCCGCGCGACCGGAGCGGCCTGCGCCGGCCGACCGCCTGACCGGGGGATTCAGCAGCAACTCGACCCGGTGGCGGACCGGGAAGGCTCGTCGTCGCCCGCCTTCTCGCCGGTCGTGCAGCAGGCGGAGTCACCGGCCTTGGCGAGGGTGCCGGCGTCGGCCTTGACCGTGTAGACCTCCCAGGGTTCGCCGCCGGGGCCGTGGACCCAGACCTTGTCCTGGAGCGCGTAGCAGCACGAGGTGCCGTTCTCCTCCAGCGTGGCGAGCCCGGCGCCGGCGAGCCGCCGTGCCGCGTCGTTGACGAGCCCGGAGTCCTCGACCTCGACCCCGAGGTGGTCCATGCGGGTCGGCTCGCCGTCCTCGCCCTCGATCAGGACGAGCTTGAGCGGCGGCTCGGCGATGGCGAAGTTGGCGTAGCCGGGCCGGAGCTTGGCCGGCTTGGCGCCGAACAGCTTGGAGTAGAAGGCGATCGAGCCCTCCAGGTCGGACACGCGCAGGGCGAGCTGGACGCGGGACATGCGGTTCCCCTCGGGTCGTGGGCGGTGCCGGCCGCCCGCCGGTCGGCGGGCGCCCCGGTGAACGCTGTTTAGATGAGCATCTAAGTAGCCGACGGGCCGAGTTTGCATCTCTGAATAGATGGATGTCAAATTAGATGCATGTCCAAGCAGCGGTTGCCGATCGTGAACCCCGCCGACGCCGAGGGAGCGTGCTGCGCGCCCCTGGTCCGCGAGCCGTTGAGCGAGACCGAGGCGGCCGAGCTGGCGCCGCTGTTCAAGGCGGTCGCCGACCCCGTCCGGCTGCGGCTGCTGTCGTTGATCGCCTGCCACGAGGGCGGCGAGGCGTGCGTGTGCGACCTGACCGCGGCGTTCGACCTCACGGCGCCCACGATCAGCCACCACCTGAAGGTCCTCAGGCAGGCCGGTCTGATCGGCTCCGAGCGGCGCGGGACCTGGGTCTACTACTGGCTCAACCCCGGCGTCCTGGAACGGCTGTCGGCGATCCTCGGACCGCGCGCCACCGCGGCGGCCGTCTCGTGACCGGCACCGGACCGGGCCGCCGCCCCGCCTCGGGGGAGGCCCCGTGACCGAGGCCGCCGGCGTGCCCGAGGTGCTGTTCGTGTGCGTTCACAACGCCGGGCGTTCCCAGATGGCCGCCGCCCTGCTGGACCACCACGCCGCCGGGCGCGTCCGCGTCCGCTCGGCCGGGTCCGCGCCCGCCGACGCCGTCAATCCCGCCGTCGCCGAGGCGATGGCCGAGATCGGTCTCGACCTGTCCACGGAGTTCCCGAAGCCGTTGACCGGCGACGCCGTCCGGGCCGCCGACGTCGTCATCACCATGGGCTGCGGCGACGTCTGCCCCGTCTTCCCCGGCAAGCGCTACCTCGACTGGCGGCTCGACGACCCCGCCGGGCGGCCGGTCGAGCAGGTGCGGCCCATCCGCGACGAGATCGACGCGCGGGTGCGCGCCCTGCTCGCCGAACTCCTCCCGGCGGAATCGCCGTGACGTGCAGAGGTGCCGCCGGGCGGCGCCGCACGCCGCCGATGACCGCCGCGACGGGCTAAGGGCGCGACGCGGCGGGCCGTGCGGCGGGTTGGAACACCTCGACGAGATTGCCCGCGGGGTCGCTGAGCAGGATCTGGCGTCCGCCCGGGCCGGAGACGACGTCGCCGCGGAACGCGACGCCCGCCGCGCGGAGGCGGGCGATCTCGGTGTCCAGGTCGTCGACGATCAGGTGGATGCGGTTGCGGCCGGCGCCGGCGGTGTCCGCGGGGGTGGCGCGGGCGCCGGAGCTGGCGGGGCCGGACAGCAGCAGCCGCAGCGGTCCGCGCACCACGTCGGCGAAGGCGGGCGCGGCGCTGTGGCGGAGAGTGAAGCCGAGGTGGCCGGTGTAGAAGTCGACGGCCGCTTGGACGTCGTCGACGAGGTAGCGGACGCTGGCGTACTGGTCGGTCGCCGTCATGGGCGGGCCTCCGATGCGAGGGCGAGGACGGGCAGCAGGTAGCGGACGCGCGTGTCGATGTCGGAAGCCGCGCGGGCGAAGGCGGCCTCCTCGGCCTCGCGGCCCCGGTCGTCCGGACCGGTGGGATCGGACGAAGTAGCGGGATCGAGTGGAGTGGCGGGATCGGGGATGCTCCAGTGGATCCGCCGCGTACGGCCGTCGAACTCGGGACAGACCTCCCGGGCCTTGTCGCACAGGGTGATCACATAGTCGAACCGGCGGCCGTGCAGGGCGTCCAGGCGCCGGGGCCGCTGGCCGGCGATGTCGATGCCGTACTTCTCGCGGAGGACCCGCACCGCGCCGGGATGCAGGGCGGCCTTGGGGCGGGTGCCGGCGCTGATCGCGTTCACGCGTCCGGCGGAGTGGTGGCGCAGCAGCGCTTCGGCGATCGGTGAGCGGGCGCTGTTGCCCGTGCACACCACCAGCACTTCGCACGGGGGCCGGTGGTGCCGCGCGTCCGGGAGCGTCGGGGGCGCGACGAGGCCGCGCAGCGCCGGATGCAGGGCGGTCCCGGTCGCGGCGAGGGCGTGCGCGCAGCGGTCCAGGTCGAGGCGGTAGTAGCTGTCGCGGCCGTCGAAACTGCTGCGGGTCGCGGTGACGAGGCCGCCCTCGCGCAGCAGCCGCAGGTGGTAGGACACCAGGTTCTGCGGTGCGTCGGCCCGCGCCATGAGCTCCCGAACCCGCAGGTCGCCGGTGGCGAGTGCGGTCAGCAGCCGCCAGCGCACCGGGTGGGCGGCCAGGCGCACGAACTCCGGCACGTCGTGGCCCGCTCCGCCCGCTCCGCCCGCGCCGGGCGCGCCGTGCCCCGGGACGGCTTGACTCGGTGACCGCATGCTCGGCACGATACATCAAACCAGTTTGATGGAATAGCGGTTGGAGGCGGCGATGCCGTCTGGACCACTCCCGGGGCCCGGGACCGCCGGGACGGCGGCGGCACCGCCCGGCGGCGGTGCCCTCGCGCGCCGGCTGGGGACCGGGGACGCGGTGGTGATCGGGCTCGGGTCGATGATCGGGGCGGGGGTGTTCACCGCGTTCGGCCCCGCCGCGCGCGCCGCCGGGACGGGGCTGCTGATCGGGCTGGTGATCGCCGCGGTGATCGCCTACTGCAACGCGGTCGCCTCCGCGCAGCTGGCGGCGGCCTACCCGACGTCCGGCGGCACGTACGTCTACGGCCGCGAACGCCTCGGCGACTGGTGGGGCTTCACCGCCGGGTGGGGCTTCGTGGTCGGCAAGACCGCCTCGTGCGCCGCGATGGCGCTCACCTTCGCCTCCTATGCGGTGCCCGGTCCCTGGTGGACGCAGCGCGCCGTGGCCGTCGCGGCCGTGCTGGGGCTGGCCGCGCTCAACTACCACGGAGTGACAAAGACCGTCCTGCTCACTCGCGTGCTCGTCGCCACCAGCCTGATCGCCCTCGCCGTCGTGGTCGCGGGCATCGCGGCGGGCGGCCACGCCGGCACCGCGCGGCTGGGCGGCTGGTCGTCGCTGGGCTCAGGCGGCGCCTACGGCGTCCTTCAGGCCGCCGGCCTGCTGTTCTTCGCCTTCGCCGGGTACGCCCGCATCGCCACCCTGGGCGAGGAGGTCCGCGACCCGCGCCGCACCATTCCCCGCGCGATCCCGATCGCGCTGTTCATCACCGTGGCGGTCTACCTGGCCGTCGGGACCGCGGCGCTGCTGGCCGCCGGGCCGCACCGGCTCGCCTCCGCGACCGCGCCGCTGGCCACCGCCATCGACGCCGCGGGCGCCGGCGGTCTGGCGCCGGTGGTACGGGTGGGCGGCGCACTGGCGGCGCTCGGCGCGCTGCTGGCGCTGATCGCCGGCATCGGACGCACCGTCCTGGCCATGGCCCGCCACCGCGACCTGCCGGGCCGGCTCGCCGCCGTCCATCCCCGCCACCGGGTCCCGCACCGCGCCGAGATCGCCGTGGCGGCCGTGGTCGGCGTGCTGGTGGCCACCGCCGACCTGCGCGGCGTGATCGGCTTCTCCTCTTTCGGCGTCCTCGTCTACTACGCGATCGCGAACGCCTCGGCGTTCACCCAGCCGGCGTCCGACCGCCGCTGGCCGCGCCCGCTCAACCTGCTCGGCGCCGGCGGATGCCTCGTCCTGGTCGCCACCCTGCCCTGGCCGTCGGTCGTGGCCGGGGTGGCCATGTTCGCGATCGGCCTGGCAGGACGATGGGTGATCCTGCGCCGCCGTACCTCGGCCCAGCCGCCTCCCGGGTAGGCGCCGCGGTCGAGCGAGCCCGGGAGTATCCGCCGCACGCCTCTTTCCCGCGGCGCTTTCATCGTCTATCGTCGATTAACGATGAAAGAGGCGAAAGGGCCGCTCGACCGGCCGACGGCGACCGAGTACGCGTCCTGGTTCAAGGCGCTGGCGGACCCGACCCGCGTCCAGATCGTGTCCCTGCTCGCCCGGCAGGGACGGCCGATGAACGTCGGCGAGATCGTCGACGCCGTCCACGTCGGCCAGTCGACCGTGTCCGCGCACCTCAAGGTGCTGGCCGAGGTCCGGTTCGTGCTGGTCGACCGGCACGGCACCGCCCGCTTCTACCGGATCAACACCGCGTGCGTGGAGTGCTTCCCCACCGCCGCCGACCTGGTCATGGGACGTCCCGCACCGGCCGCGCCGACCTGCCCGCCCGAGGAAGACCCGCCCGAGGGAGACGACTGATGCCCGATTCCGGCACCGGCGGTACGCCCGCCACCGACGCCATCGTCGCCCGTTACTCCGCTCGCGCCCGAGCCGCTCTGGCCGGTGACACACCACAGGACGACTGCGGGAGCGGCGATTCGTGCTTCGGCGCCGCCGCCTACCAGGCCGAGGACGAAGTGCCCGAGGCGGCGCTGCGCGCGAGCCTGGGCTGCGGCAACCCCCTCGCCGTCGCCGACCTCCGCCCCGGCGAGACCGTGCTCGACCTCGGGTCGGGCGGCGGCCTGGACGTGCTGCTGTCGGCCCGCCGCGTCGGCCCGGCAGGGACCGCCTACGGCCTGGACGCCAGCGAGGACATGCTCGCCCTCGCCCGCGCCAACGCCCGCAAGGCCGGCGTCGGCAACGCCCGCTTCCTGCACGGGCGCATCGAGCACGTCCCGCTCGACGACGCCGACGTGGACGTGGTCATCTCCAACTGCGTCATCAACCTCGCCGCCGACAAGGCCCGCGTGCTCGCGGAGGCCTTCCGCGTCCTGCGCCCCGGCGGCCGCCTCGGCGTCAGCGACATCATCGCCGAGCCCGGCCTCGACCCCGGCCGGCGCGCGGCCGTCGAACAGGACGCCGGCTGCCCCGCGGGCACCCTGACCGTCGAGGAGTACCGCCGCCACCTGCTCGCCGCGGGATTCACGACGATCACCGTCACGGTGAACCATCAGGCGGCGCCCGGTCTGCACTCGGCGATCGTGCGGGCCGGGAAGCCGGCGTCCCCGCCCGGCACGCTCATCCGCCCCATGCGCTCCGAAGACGCCGCCGGCGTCCTGGCGATCTATCAGGCCGGTCTCGACACCGGCGACGCGAGCTTCGAGACCAGCGCACCGAGCTGGGAGCGTTTCGACCTCGCGAAGCTGCCCGGCCACCGGTACGTCGTGGCCGACGCCACGACGGAGACGGTGCTGGGATGGATCGCCGCCTCCGCCGTCTCCGACCGGTGCGTGTACGCCGGGGTCGTCGAGCACAGCGTCTACGTCCACCCCGACCACCGGGGCCGCGGTCTCGCCTCGGCGCTGCTGCGCGCCTTCGTCGACTCCACCGAGAGCGCCGGCATCTGGACCGTCCAGTCCGGCGTCTTCCCCGAGAACACCGCCAGCCTTCGCCTGCACACCCGGGCCGGTTTCCGCGCGGTCGGCGTCCGGGAACGGATCGGGCGCCACCACGGCCGCTGGCGCGACGTCGTCCTCCTCGAACGCCGCAGCCCGTCCCGGGCCGGCGAGTGCGCCGACGCGGGCGGTCAGGGTTCGAGGTCGACCACGCCCCTGCCGGTCGGGACGTCGAGCGGCACCGAGACCTGATCGTGCACGATCAGCCAGGTCCCGTCGATCTTCTGAAGGCAGTAGGTGACCCGCACCCACATGCCGTCCACCGCCGTCCCGTCCTTGAGCGTGCCGCTGAGACGGGCGAAGGCGTGCCCGAACGCCAGCCCGTCGCCGACGGTGAGCGTCAGGTCGCGAATCTCGTACGTCACGTCGCCGAAGACCGCGAACACTCTCGCCCAGTTCTCGAGCTTGGCCTCAAGCCCCAGATGCTGCAGCGGCGGCTCGATGTCGAAGGACACGACGCCCGGCGCGTAGGGCCGCTTCAACGCTTCGAGATCCTTCGCGCGGAGCCCGTCGATGATCTTGTCGATCTGCCCTCGGATCTCGGCCTCTTCGGCCTCGCGTTGCGTGGGTGTCAGCATGTCGGCCTCTCCTTCGCTGGATGTGCGGCTGCGCACAGCAAGAACGCTATGGCGTTCAGAGCATGCTGTCGAAGATCAATATTGCTATGGCGCTATGCCTCCCGAGGCATCGGGCCCTCGGCCGGGCGGCTTCCTTCGGGCCAGCGCGGGAGGAAGCAGCCGGTAAGGAAGGCGGTGTGGGACGCGCGGTAGAGCGTGGGCCACCTCGGTGCGCGTGCGGCTGCTGCGGGACCGGGAGGACACCGTGGTCGCCGACATCGTGCTGATGGACGTCCGCATGCCGATCAAGGACGGCGTCACGGCCACCGCGGAGATCACCGCCCGGGGCCTGCCGGCCCGCGTGCTGGTCCTGACCCCTTCGAGCTGGACGAGTACGTCTTCCCCGCCCGTGCGCGCCGGGGCCAGCGGATTCCTGCTCAAGCGCAGCCCGCCGGAGACCCTGTCCGGCGGGGCCTCGACCGCCTCACCGCGCGCGAGCACGAGGTGCTGCTCCACCTGGCCCGCGGGCGTCCGACGCGGAGATCGCCGGACGGATCCACGCCGCCGAGGCCACCGTCACGACCCACGTCAAGCGGATCCTCGCCAAGCTCGGCCTGCGCGACCGGATCCAAGCGGTCGTCTTCGCCTACGACCACGGCCTCGTCCGTCCGGCCGGCGGCGAGCGAGAAGGCCGGGCCGCTCCCGGATCCGAGTGACCGGACGCGCCATGGCGCGGTGCACCGGGCGCTCGCCGAGCCCCGGCTACGGGTGGTGCCAGGGGAGCTGCGTGGGCTCGCCGCCGCCGGGGCCGGCGAGCAGCGCGGTGAGCAGGGCCGCCAGCCGCAGCGGGTAGACGGGTTCGGGCGCGTTCTCCAGTTCGGCGATCGGCCACCAGCGGTACTCGCTGATGCTGCGGCGCTCCACGTCGGTGAACCCGGTGGTGTCGATGTCGGTCGCGGCCGTCCGGTACAGGAAGTAGTCGTCGCGGAACATGCCGCGCACCCATCCGGGGAAGTCGGCGTACCCGGACGAGAAGGCGACGGTGGGGCCCAGGTCGCCGGGCGCGGCCACCAGGCCGGTCTCCTCGAGGAGTTCGCGGGCGGCGGCCTCAGCGAGGGTCTCGCCTTCGTCGACGCCGCCGCCGGGGGTGATCCAGCAGTGGCCCGCCTTGGGCCTGCGGTGCACGCGCGGGAACCGCCTGCGGTGCACGCGCGGGAACCGGAAGAGCAGCACGCGTTCGGCGTCGTCCACGAGCAGCACGCGCGCGGTGCGCCGCCGGTACCGGCCGGCGTCGTCCTCGCCGGTGCCGTCGGCGGCCGTCGATGATCGCATACCCGCCATCTTCCCCCATGGCGGGCGGGGGGACGCCTGCATCGGCTTGCGCGCTCGTCCTCGCCCGGTGTCGATCACGACGGCCCTTCGCGGCCGCCCGGCGGGATCAGCCGCCCGGGTTCTCCGATTCGCGCCGGGTGAGCACGAGGGGAGCGTCCTCGGTGATGGCGACCGTGTGCTCGGAGTGGGCGGTGCGCGAGCCGTCGGCCGACCGGATGGTCCAGCCGTCGGGGTCGTAGACGATCCGGTCGGTCGTCCGCGCGAGCCAGGGTTCGAGTGCGAGGGTCAGCCCCGGCCGGAGCGTCATGCCGCGGCCCGCCCGGCCCTTGTTGGAGACGTGGGGCTCCTCGTGCATGGTGCGGCCGATGCCGTGGCCGCCGAACTCGGTGTTCACCGGGTAGCCGTAGTCGCTGGCCACCTTCCAGATGGCGGCGGAGATGTCGCCCAGGCGGTTGCCCGGACGCGCCATCTCGATCGCCGCCTCCAGCGCCTCCTCGGTGGCGCGGACGATCCGCAGGTCCTCCTCGGCGGGGGTGCCGACGATGACGGTGCGCGCGGAGTCGGCCACCCAGCCGTCGATGCCGACGGCGATGTCCGCGCTGAGCACGTCCCCGTCGCGCAGCGTGTAGTCGTGGGGGAGGCCGTGCAGGACGGCGTCGTTGACCGACAGGCAGATGACGTTGCGGAACGGGCCGCGGCCGAAGGACGGCGCGTAGTCCCAGTAGCACGACTCGGCGCCGCGCCGCTTGATCATGCCGCGCGCGTGCTGCTCCAGGTCCAGCAGGTTCACGCCCACGTCGGCGACGCGGCCGATCTCGGAGAGCACCTCGGCGACGAAGCGCCCGGCCACGTGCATCCGTTCGATCTCCGCCGGCGTCTTCAGTTCGATCACGAGTACCTCACGTCCCAGGGTGCTGGTATTACTATACCGAAACCTTAGCACTTGCCGGTATAGTAATACCAACCCTATCCTGGGGGCATGGTCCGCCAACCGCTCACACCGGAGCAGATCGAAGCCGGCAGGCGCCTCGGCGCCCTGCTGCGCCACGCGCGAGGGGGACGCGACCTCGCGGAGGTCGCGGACGCGGCCGGCATCTCGCCGGAGACCCTGCGCAAGATCGAGACCGGACGGCTGCCGTCCCCCGGATTCGGCACGATCGTCCGCCTCGGCGAGGCGCTCGGCGTGCCGATCGAGGAGCTGGCGGCCACCTGGCGCGGCAGCGACCTGCCGCTGGAAGCCGTCTCCTAGCCGCCGCCGCGCCGGGCCGCCACGTCATCTACGCCGTCGGGTCGTGGCCCGCGCGGGAGATGGGCATGTAGGTCGGCGCGGGGTCGGTGGTCAGGAAGGTCCGGACCATGGCGCGCACCGTTTCGGGGTGCTCCATCAGCAGCAGGTGGCTGGCGTTCGGCAGGACGGCCAGCTCGGCTGCGGGCAGCGCCCGGTAGAGCGCGATCGTGTGGTCGAGGGTGACGAGGTCGTCGTCGCCCGCCAGGACCAGCGTGCGGGCCTTCACCGCGCGCAGGTCGGACGGGTCGGGGGCCGGTTCGGTCGCGGCCGCGTCCGCGATCTTCCGGACGACGACGGGGAAGTGGTCGCGGCCGTCCGGGGACACCTCGGCGTAGGCGTCGACGACCGGCGGCGGCATCGGCCCGTCCGCCGACGGTCTGAAGACCATCCCGTCGAGGTCGTAGGCCGTGCTGATCAGGACGAGGCGTTCGACCAGGTCGGGACGGAGCATCGCGGTCCGCAGCGCCACGCTGCCGCCGGCGCTGTAGCCCACCAGGCGGGCGGGGCCGCCGACCACCCGGTCCAGGAACGCGATCGTGTCGCGCGCCATGATCTCGATGGTGATCGGGCCGGGCGCGTCGGGCGTGCGGCCGTGGCCGCGCCGGTCGGGCAGGTAGAGGTGGAAGGCGTCGGCGAGGCCGTCGAGGTTGCCGGTGAAGCAGCGGCCGTCGGTCATCCCGCCGTGCAGCAGGACCACGGGGGCGCCCGTGCCGCACTCGGCATGCCACATGTGAACGGTGTCGGTCATGCACTACATACGGGACGGCGGCTCCGGAGTCATCGGCAGCCCGAACACCGGGAACAGCGAGGCGTCGAGATAGGTGGTCATGGCGGCGATCAGCCCGTCCCGGACGTCGATGACGACCAGGCCGAACGCCCGCCCGTCCCGGTACTGCGCGAAGGCGGCCGACCCGTTGGCCGCCGTGCGGACCAGCCGGTCGCTGGCGCACGCTCCGCCCGCGCCGAGCAGGGCCGTGCGGATCGCGTCCCGGCCGCCGAGCCACCAGGCGAACGGCGGCATCGACATGGTGGCGTCCCGGTGGAGCAGCGCCACCAGGCCGTCGACGTCGTAGGAGGTGAACGCCGTGACGTACCGGTCGAGCAGCTCCTCGTCGATCTCGTCGCCCGCGGCCGGCGGGCGCCGTGCGGACAAGGCCGCCCGCGCGCGTTGCAGGGCGCTGTTGACCGCCGCGGTACTGCTGCCGAGCAGCGCGGCCGTCTCCTCGGCCGACCAGCTCAGCACCTCGCGCAGGATGAGGACCGCCCGCTGGCGCGGCGGCAGGGACTGCAGGGCGGCGACGAACGCCAGCCTGACCGCGTCGCGCTGGACGGCGAGCTCGGCCGGGTCGCCGCCGGACGGCAGCACGAGCCGGTCGGGCACCGGCCGCACGAACGCGCCGGGGTCCAGCGGCGCGCCGAGAGCGCTCCCGGCCTGCGCGGCCGGACCGAGATCCATCGCGAGCGCGCGCCGCTGGACGGCGCGGGCCATGTCGAGGCAGACGTTGGTGGCGATCCGGTACAGCCAGGTGCGCAGGGCGGCCCGGCCCTCGTCGAACCGGCCGGCGTTCTTCCAGGCGCGCACGAAGGTCTCCTGGACGGCGTCCTCGGCCTCGGCCGCGCAGGCGAGCATCCGATAGCAGTGGGCGGTCAGCTCCACCCGGTGCGCTTCCAGCCGATCCTCGAACCCCATCCGGCCACATTAAGGCCCGCTCCCAAGGCGGTCAGACGGCGGCGACGCGGGCGGCGGGGGTCACGTCCCACTGAGGAAGACCCTCTCCACGGCGCGCTCCGCCGCGCGGCCGTCGTCCCAGGGGCAGAACCGGGCGCGGAAGGCGTCGCGGGCCTTGGCCGCCGTGTCGCTCCACGGCGCGCCGGTCCGGAACGCCTCGATCATCTCGTCCTCGGTGCGGGCGAGGACGCCGGGCGGCGCTGCGGTGATGTCGAGGTTGACGCCCCTGGTGAGCCGGTAGGTCTCCCAGTCGTTGGCGAGGACGACGATCGGCCGGTCCTCCAGGACGGCGTAGTCGAACATGATCGAGGAATAGTCGGTCAGCAGCACGTCGGACGCGATGCAGAGGTCCTCGACCGACGGGTGGCCGGAGACGTCCATGACCCGGTCGTCGCCCCCGCCGTCGTCCGCCGCCGGATAGTAGTAGTGCGGGCGGAGGAGCAGGACGTACTCGTCGCCGAGCTCGCGCGCGAACCGGTCGATGTCGAACATGGGCCGGTAGCCGTCGCGGTACTCCCGGTGCGTCGGGGCGTACAGGACCGCCTTCTTGCCCTCGGGGACGCCGAGCCGGGCGCGCAGGCGGGCCCGCTCGTCCGGGGTCGCCGTGGCGAGCCGGTCGTTGCGCGGATAGCCGATCTCCAGCAGCTCGTAGCGGCAGGGGAACCCGCGCTGCCAGGCCTCGCTGGACAGCGGGTTGGACGACAGCAGGAAGTCCCAGCGGTCCGCGCGGGCGATCTGGGCCTTGAAGTCGAGGCCCTTGGCGCCGACGGGGAACGCCATCTGGTCCAGCCCCATCTTCTTCAGCGGGGTGCCGTGCTGCGTCATCACGTGCACCTGCCCGGGACGCTTGATGACCGCGTTCGGGAACGTGACGTTGTTGACGAGGTACTTCGCCCGGGCCAGCACCCTCAGATACCGCAGCGTGCCGGGCGCCACGGTGTCCACGCCGTCCGGCACGGGCCCTGCGGCTCCGGGCTTCACCACCCAGACGCCGTGCAGGTGCGGTGCCATCTCCGCGGCCTTCCCGTAGATGGCGGCCGGGTTGCAGGCGACGCCGCGGTACCAGTACGCGGCGTACACCACCAGGTTCTCGTCGATGGGCATGCGCAGTTGCACGCGGTAGTAGAGGCGGCCGAGCAGCCGCCTGCCCGTGCGCCTGCCGCGCCGCGCGAACCGCACGGCCGTCCGCGGCAGCGCGCCGCCGCGCCGCCGCGCCTTGGCCAGCGTGACGGCCAGCCGGTACGGCGCGTAGGCGCCCCTGTCGATCAGCCGGTACTTCACGGCCTTCAGCCGCCCGCCGGAAACGCGCCGCCCGGACGGCCGGCGCCGCCGGGAGAACTCGGTGATCCGGCCGAAGAACTCGCGGCGGTCGGGCGGGGAGATCCGGTCCTCCCGCTCCAGGATCATCAGCGCGTGGCCGATCACCCGGTCGAACATCAGGCCGCGGAACGGCTCGGTGCCGGGATGAGCGTCCATGAACGCGAAGATCCGCTCGTACTGGTCGAAGGCGTCGAAGTGGCGGCGGCTCGCGCTGCTCGTGATGCCGCCGGAGCGGCGCTGCCGGTAGACGTAGCAGACCCGGTCCAGCAGGCTCAGCCGCTCGGCCGCCATCAGCAGCGGGAACGTGACGTTGAGGTCCTCGTAGTAGCCGGGGCTGAAGCGGAGCCCGAGGCCGAGCAGGTACTCGCGGCGGATCACCTTGTTCCAGGCCGCCATCATGATCCGCAGGACGTCCGGCCGGTCCGCGCACCGGAAGGAGTCCGGCGCGGGCGGGTCCCGGAAGTGGCGGCCGCCGGAGTTCGGCACGCGGGTGCCGTCCCACAGCTCGCGCTCGTGGTCGACGAGCAGCACGTCGGGCCGGGTCTTCGCCAGCCGGTCCAGGACCGCGCGGACCGCGCCCTCGGTCGCGTGGTCGTCGCTGTCGAAGAACCAGACGTACTCGCCCGCCGCCATGTCGAGCCCGATGTTGCGGGCCTGCCCGAGCCCGCCGTTGCGGTCCAGGTGGCGGACGCGGAGCCGGGGGTCGGCCGCGGCCATCTCGTCCAGGATCGCGCCGCAGTTGTCGGGCGAGCGGTCGTCCACCGCGATGACCTCGATTCCGGCGGCGGCCGGGTCGAGGATCGATTCGAGGCACTGGCGGACATACCCCTCGACCCCGTAGACGGGCACGATGACGCTGAGGACGGGGGAGTCGGAGCGGGGCGTGGTCTCGGGTGGGGGCATCGCCGGTCCCTGGTGACGACGGTCGTCCGGTCGGCTCTCCGGCCGGACGCGACCGGCCGGCGGGCCGTCGGCACGCGCGGCGTCCTCTGCGTTCACAGCCTGGATATGCGCTGCTCAGCCGGGTGCAAACGTGTTCCGTCGACCGTTCACAGCTACCTACTATAGCGATAGTAGATAGTCCCGCACCCGCCTGGCGTCAGACGCCGTCACCTCAGGCCGCCGGCACCGGCCGGATCATCCGGGGGGCTGGGGAGGGTTCTGCGAGTCGCGGTCCCGCATGAGCCGGGCGTTGATGCGCTGGGCTTCGGCGAGCTGGTCTTCGAGGACGATGATGCGGCAGGCGGCCTCGAGCGCAGTCCCCTCGTCGACCAGGTCGCGGGCGCGCTGCGCCAGCCGCAGTTGGTAGCGGGAGTAGCGGCGGTGGCCGCCGGACGAGCGCTGCGGGACGAACAGCCGGGCGTTGTCGAGGCTGCGCAGGAACGCGGGGGTGACGCCCAGCATCTCGGCGGCGCGGCCCATGCTGTAGGCGGGGTAGTCCTCGTCGTCGAACTTGTCCTCGAGGCCGGCGGGGTCGTCCTGCCCGGGGATCTCGGGGTGGTGCCGGTCGTGCCGGTCGCCGGCCTCGGCCGGCTGGGATGCCTTCATGAACCTTCCGTACTGCCCTTGGTCGGCAGCGACGACAAACGGGGGCCCCGGCGCCAGAGTGCGGCGCCGGGGCCCGAAGGTACAACACCATCTACCGGCTCTGAAGAGCCGGTCTTCCGCGTGTGCCACTCTGATGACCGTGGGACCGCGGGGATCGCGGATGCGTGACCGTAGACCACCTTCCAATCCGTGGAACTGCGGTACCCGCGCGGCGTGACTGGAGCCTGCAGCGGGCGATCCCGATGGCGTCGAACCCTCCTTTCCTCGACATCACTACCTGTACTGCGTTTCTCGGTACTGCGTGTTTCCTTGCGTACTGCTTTTTCTTGCGTTGTGTCGCTCCCGGCGGCCCGTTGGCCGCCGGTCCGGCCGGCTGCCGGAGCCCCTTGCACTGCGTTGGCCCCGGCACGCCTGGCCGGTGTCATCCATACCGTCCGGCAGTTCGTTCTCTGCCGCTTCTCATGGACTCGTCTCTCTTCGATGACAGGAACACTACCCGCCGCTCTCTCGAAAATCTACCTCGTTCACTACAGAGTTTCGTAGATCACACCTTGGGCTTCTCTGTGCCGGCCACGTGTGCTCCGGTCGGGAGCGGGTAAACGGCCAGGCAGCACGCGCTTCGCAGGGAACCCGGGGAGTGACGGCCGTGGGTTTGATCGTGGAGAGCCGGTTCCCGCCGGCGGACGGCGGCCTGGCGGTCGTGACCCTGGCCGGCGAGCTGGACGTCGCCTCCGCGGCCGAGCTGCGCGGTCACCTGGCCGCGCTGATCGGCGACGGCGCCGGCCACCTCATCCTGGACTTCGCCCGGGTCGAATTCGTCGACTCCAACGGCCTCGGCGTGCTGGCCGGCGTTCACCGCCTCCTGCGGCCCCCGCCGCGGCCGGAGACGGACGAGCACGGCGCCGATGGGGGCGTGCTCGCCGTCGCGGCGGTGAACCAGCGCGTCCGCCAGGTCCTGCGGACCAGCGGCTTCACCCGGATCATCCCGATCTACCCCTCGGTCGAGACGGCGATCGTGGTCCACCAGGCAGGGCCGCACCACCGGCCCGCACCGCACCGCTGCCCCGCACAGCGGGACCGGCCTTCACAGCGGGACCGATGAGCGGTCAGGCCGCCAGGCTCACGCCGGCCAGCACGATGCCCGCGGCGCCCGCCGCCGTCAGCGCCCCGGCCGCCACCAGCAGCGCGTACTCCTGGCAGACGAACGCGAACGCCTGCCGCCGGGTCGTCCCGATCCTGCGGAGCAGGGCCAGCTCGCCGCGCCGGCCCGAGATCGCCGTTGCGGCCGTGGTGACGGCGCCGATCGCGCCGTAGGCGGCGGCGATGCCGATCATCACCAGCAGGCCGACGCGGGTCTGGTCCGCCTGCCGGTCGGTGACGCCGCCGGCCCAGCGGGCGGCGGGCACGGCCGTGGCCTCGGCGCCGGCCCGGTGGTCAGGACCCAGCGCGGCCTTCACGGCGGTGAGGGCGGTGGAGCCGCCGCGCACGTAGACGCGGGTGGGCCCGGCGCTGCCGCCGGCACGGTGCGGTCCCAGGACGAGTCGCGGGCCGCCGGGTTCGGCGTCGAACACGGCGGTGATCCGCAGGGCCGCCGGGGTGCCGTCGGCGAGCCACAGGCGGACGGTCTGCCCGACCCGCTTGTGCCAGGAGCGGTCGAGCGCCACGGTCGCGTCGTTCAAGCCGTCCAGCGAGCCCTGGCGAACGCGCAGCCCGAGCACCGCAGGGGAGTCGACGGCGATGGCGGGGAACGGGACCGGCGCGGGTGCTTCCAGGTGGAACGGGGTCAGGGCGGGTTCGCGGGCGAGCACGCTGGTGTCGGTGACGGCGGTCGCCGCCGCGCCCGGTACGGCGCGGACGCGGGCGACCAGCGACGCCGGCAGCCCGGCGGCCCCGGAGGGCAGGACGACCAGGTCGGCGGGCGCGGCCTGGCGATGCAGGCCGCGGTCCTCGGCCGCCTGGACGGTGCCCGTCGTGCCGAGGACGGCCAGCCCGAGGCCCAGCGTGATCATCACGGGGGCGACCGTGGCGGCGGCCTGGCGGGAGCCGGCGGCCACCCGTTCGCGGGCCAGCAGGCCGCCGGGCCCGGCACCGCGGGTGAGCGGCCAGGTGAGCGCCCTGATCAGCGGTGGGAGGAGGACGGGGGCCAGCAGCACCGCGCCACCGACGATCAGCAGCGCCAGCTCGACGTCGGTCTTGGGGTCCAGGACGGCGTCCGGCGCCGCCGTCACCACCGCGAGCAGCAGCACCGCGCCGAAGCCGAGCGCGGCCAGTCCCAGCAGCCGCCGGGGCAGCCCCGATCCGCGGGGTTCGGCGTCCGCCGCGCGCAGGGCCTCGGCCGGGCGGATGGTCGCGGCCCGGACGGAGGCGGCGACCACGGCCAGCACCGCCACCGCGACACCGGCGGCGAACGCGAGCGTCAGCGGCACCGCGCACGCGGTGGTGCGCGGGACGGTGAACCAGGACGGGGCCATGGCGTGCCGGGCGAGCCACCGGGCGAGCAGCGGCCCGCCGCCCAGGCCGAGCACGCATCCGGCGGCCGATCCCGCGACCCCGATCAGCACCGCCTCGACGCCGACCGACCGGACGACCTGGAGCGGTGTCGCGCCGAGGGTGCGCAGCAGCGCCAGCTCGCGCCGGCGGCGCGCGACCGACAGTCCGAAGGCGCCGGCGGTGACGTACAGCGAGACCGAGGCCGAGAGCAGTGCGGCGATGCCGAGGAAGGAGGTCAGCGAGGCCAGGTCGGCGCGGTCGCGGAGCGCGCCGGGATCGGCGAGGGCCCGGTCGCGGCCGGTCAGGAGCCGCACGCCGGGGAGGCCGGCGGCTCGCCGGGCGGCGGCATGGCCGGCGGGCACCAGCGCGTCGACCGGGGGCGACAGCCGGGCCGCCTCGGCGTCGGAGAAGAAGACGGCGTGCTCGACCTCGGCCGTGCCGGCGGGAGCCCGCGCGGTCCCCACGACGGTGTAGAAACCGTCCCGGTCGGCGGCGTGCACGAGGACCCGCTGCCCCGGCCGCCCGCCGGCGGTCGTGACGATCTCGCCGGGACGCGCGGGGGCGCGGCCGGAGGCCAGGGTGTAGGGGGCGAAGGCGGCCGAGGACCAGCCGTGGCCGACCTGGTCGGACGGGCCGCCGGGCAGCCGGGCGGGGAACGTGCGGTCCAGCGCCGCGCCGGGGAAGGCGGCGAGGACCGCGGCGGGCAGGGCGGGCTGCTCGGCGAACGGGACGGCAGTCGGCGTCCCGTAGCGGTCCCGGAGCCGCAGGTTCGGGTCGGCCTGGACGACGGCGGGGGCGGCGGCGAACCGCCGCGGCAGCCGGTGCGGGTCGTCGGAGGCGGCCCCCAGCACCAGCGCCATCGTGGCGATCACCGCGACGCCGAGGGTGAGCGCGGCCAGCGGCCCGGCGAGGGACGTCCAGCGGGCGCGCAGGCCCGCGGCGGCGACGCTCAGCATGCCGTCGCCTCCCCGGCCGCCGCACCCGCCGCGCCCGCCGCCTCCTCCAGTCGGGCCAGGCGCCCGGCGACGGTCACCGCGTCGGGATCGTCCAGCGTGCCGGCGATACGGCCGTCGGCCAGGAACACGACGCGGTCGGCGTGCGCGGCGGCGACCGGGTCGTGGCTGACCATGACGATCGTCTGGCCGTGCTCGGCGACCAGCGTCCGCAGGACGCCGAGCACGGTGCGCGACGCCGCGCTGTCCAGGGCTCCGGTCGGCTCGTCGGCGAACAGCACGCGCGGCGCGGTGACGAGGGCGCGGGCGATCGCGACGCGCTGCTGCTGGCCGCCCGACAGCTCGGCGGGCCGGTGCCGCGCCCGGTCGCCGAGGCCGACGGCGTCCAGCGCGGCCCGCACGGCGCGCCGGTCGGGGCGGTGCCCGGCGAGCCGCAGCGGCAGCCCGACGTTCTGCTCGGCGGTCAGCGCGGGCAGCAGGTTGTACGACTGGAAGACGAACCCGATCGTCTCGCGCCGCAGCCTCGTCAGCGCGGACTCGCGCAGCCGCGACAGGTCCCTGCCGTCCAGCGAGACCGCGCCCGCCGTCGGCCGCTCCAGCCCGGCGGCGCATTGCAGCAGCGTCGACTTGCCCGACCCCGACGCGCCCATGACGGCGGTGAACGACCCTTCCGCCAAGCCCAGCGTGACCCCGTCCAGGGCGGTGACGGCGCCGGGGCCCGTCCCATAGGTCTTGCTCACCGCGGTGAGCCGAACGATGTCCATGGCTCCAGGCAACCGGTGCGGCGGTGCCCGGGTCGATCAGCCGTGCCACCGTGTTCGGGGTATGCCTGTCCTTACCCCCGGCCCTCACCCCAGCCGGATGGGCGGCTCCCGAAAACCGCCTCTATTCTGGCGCGATGGAGGCGATCACGGCACTGCGGCGGCGGGGTCTCCTGGCGTCGGCCCGGCCGTGGCGGAGCCTGGCGTACCTGGTGACCAGCTCGGTTCCCGGTGCGCTCGTGCTGACGGTGGTCGTGGCCGTGCTCCTCGTCGGCGGGACGCTGGCCTCGGTGGCCGTCGGGCTGCCGATGCTGGCGGCGCTGGCGTTCGCGGGCGTGCCCGTCGCCGCGTTCGAGCGGTGGCGGCTGCGCCTGGTGGACTCCGGGCCGATCGCCGACCCGCACCGCCCTCCGGACCGTCCGGGCGTGGGCGGCTGGCTGGCCACCCGGGTGCGGGAGGCCGCGACCTGGCGGGAACTGGGCTTCGCGGCCCTGCTGGCCACCGTGCTGTGGCCGCTCGACCTGGCCGTGGCCGCCGTCGGAGTCGCGCTGCCCGTCGCGCTGCTCACCGCCTGGATGCCTGTGCTGTCGGGCGGCCGCCGGGGGCTGTGGCCGGGCGTGGCGATCCACACCCCCGTCCAGGCGCTGGCGGCACTGCCCGCGGGCATCGCGCTGCTGATGGCCGGCGCCTACCTGCTCACCGGGGCGGCGGCCGCGCGGGCGGCGCTGACCCGGCGCATGCTCGCGCCGCGTCCGGACGAGGCCGCGCGGCTGCTGGCGGAGGTGGCCGGGTCCCGCGCCCGGCTCGTCAACGCCTTCGAGGCCGAGCGCCGCCGCATCGAGCGCGACCTGCACGACGGTGCGCAGCAGCGGCTGGTCGCGGTCGCCACCAGCCTCGGGCTGGCGCTGCTCGACCTGCCGCCCGGGCCCGCCGCCGACCACGTCGCGCACGCCCACGGGCAGGCCCGGCTGGCGCTCACCGAGCTGCGCGAGCTGATCCACGGCATCCATCCGCAGGTCCTCACCCAGCACGGGCTGGCCGCCGCGGTGCAGGACGCCGCGGACCGCTCCCCGGTACCGGTGGACCTCGACCTGGACCTCGACCTGGACCTCGCCGGCCGGCTGCCCGCACCGGTGGAGGCCACCGGGTACTTCGTCGTCTGCGAGGCGCTGGCCAACATCGTCCGGCACAGCGAGGCGGGCCGCGCCTGGATCACCGGCGGCCGGCGCGGCGACACCCTGCTCCTGGAGATCGGCGATGACGGCGTCGGCGGCGCCGACCCGGCCGCCGGCACCGGGCTCACCGGCCTGTCGGACCGCCTCGCGGTCGTCGGCGGCACCCTCACCCTGTCCAGCCCGCCCGGGGGCCCGACCCTGCTGACCGTGGAGCTGCCATGCTGCGAGACCGCCACCTCCGCGTCGTCCTCGCCGAGGACGGCGCCCTGATGCGTGACGGCCTGGTCGCCGTG
Source organism: Spirillospora sp. NPDC000708 (assembly GCF_040299565.1). NCBI lineage: Bacteria > Bacillati > Actinomycetota > Actinomycetes > Streptosporangiales > Thermomonosporaceae > Spirillospora > Spirillospora sp. NPDC000708. Next base: position 188,744 of record NZ_JBEPCJ010000001.1, on the reverse strand, counting down.
CTCACCCGGTTCGGGCACCAGGTCGTCGAGGCGGTCGCGGACGCGCCCGCGCTGACCGCCGCGGTCGAGGCGCACGAGCCCGACATCGTCGTCACCGACGTGCGCATGCCGCCGACCCAGACCGACGACGGCCTGCGCGCCGCGATCGCCCTGCGCGAGCGCGACCCGGGTCTGCCCGTGCTGGTCCTCAGCCAGTACATCGAGGCGGCGTCGGCCGGTGAACTGCTCGACTCCACCGACGCCCGCGCGGTCGGCTACCTGCTGAAGGACCGCGTCATCGACGTCACCGACTTCGCCGGTGCCGTGCGGCAGGTCGCCGAGGGCGGCACCGTCATCGACCCGGAGGTGGTCCGCCACCTGCTGGGCCGCCGCCGCGACCCGCTGCGGCGCCTCACCCCGCGCGAACGCGAGGTGCTGGCCCTCATGGCCCAAGGCCACTCCAACGCGGCCATCGCCCAGTCGCTCACGGTGTCGCCCGCCGCCGTCGGCAAGCACATCAACAGCCTCCTGGCCAAGCTCGACCTCCCGCCCGACGCCGACGTGCACCGCCGCGTCCTGGCCGTCCTCACCTACCTGCGCTCCTGACCCGGCGAACGCCCGCCCGGCCTAGGCGGTCGGCGAGGAGCACCGGCGCGCCGCGCCGAGTGCCGCCGAAAGGGGAGCCATCCGGGAGACGCCGCCACGCCTGCTTCCTGCCGGGCGCGGCACTGTGGTCAGGAGCGCTTCGATGACGGGACGCAGTGCATGAGCGCGAGCCCGGTGAAGGACCGCACCGTAGACGGCCACGGCATCGGGGCGGGTGAAAGGCGGACGGCCTTCAACGAGCGTGTAGAAGGTGGCTCCGAGAGCCCACAGGTCGGCGGCTTCGGTGGCGCGCTCGCCGTTGATGCGCTCGGGTGCGATGTAGGCGGGCGAGCCGACCAGGCAGCCGGTTCCGGTGAGGGTGGTGTCATCGAAATGTCCCTGGGCTTCCCTACAGTCGCCGCATGGGACGCGACGTGCCGGTGTGCAGCCGATCAGCGGCTTTCGGTGAGTTCGGGGACGGCACAGGCATATGGCCGCGTACGTGCGGCCCGACGTCGCCGCATCGGCCAAAGGCAATTGCTGTAGAGAAGCAGATCTAGACGGCAATGGTCACGGGCCTTTCCGCCGAGTCCCCACCTGCGCTGTCGCCGCGCGAGCGGACCGTCGTGCTGCTGACCTGCTGCTTGAGCGTGGTCGTGGCGGGGCTGGACACGACGATCGCCAATGTGGCGCTGCCTTCGATCCAGAAGGCGCTGCACGCTCCGGTCAGCGGCCTGCAATGGGTGGTCGACGCCTACACGCTGGTCATCGCGTGCCTTCTGATGTTCTCGGGTTCGCTGGCCGACCGGTTCGGCCGGCGCCGGGTGTTCCAGGTCGGGCTGGGGTGCTTCTCGCTCGGGTCCCTGCTGTGCGGCCTCGCGCCCTCGCTCGGGTCCCTGGTCGCCTTCCGCGCGCTCCAGGCGGTGGGCGGCTCGATGCTGAACCCGGTCGCGATGTCGATCATCGCCACCACCTTCACCGACCCGAAGGAGCGCGCCCGCGCCGTGGGCGCCTGGGGAGCGGTGGCCGGCCTGGGCGGGGCGAGCGGGCCCGTGCTCGGGGGCCTGCTGGTCAGCGGTCTCGGATGGCGGTCCATCTTCTGGGTCAACGTGCCGATCGGCGCCCTGGCCATCTACCTGACCCAGCGGTTCGTCCCCGAGTCCAAGGCGGCGCGCGGCAAGCGGTTCGACCCTCTCGGCCAGTTGCTCGTCGTCACCTTCCTCGGCCCGGTCACGGCCGCCGTCATCGAGGGACCCCGGCACGGCTGGAGTTCGCCGTTCATCATCGGACTGTTCGTCCTGGCCGCCGTCTCGGTGTTCGCGCTGGTCGTCACCGAGTCCCGGCGCGCGGGGCCGCTGGTGGACGTCCGGCTCTTCCGCAGCCCGGCGTTCTCGGGCGCGGCGATCATCGCGCTGGTCGCCTTCATGGCCCTGGGCGGCTTCCTGTTCCTCAACACCCTCTATCTGCAGGACGTCCGCGGCTACAGCGCGCTGCACGCGGGCCTGCTCACCATCCCGATGGCCGCCGCGCTGGCGGCATGCGCGATGATCTCGGGCCGCATCGTGGCCGCCCGGGGTCCCCGGCCGGCGCTCGTGCTGGCCGGGCTGCTGCTGACGGCGGGAGCGTGCCTGCTTCTCGGCGCCGGGCGCGAGACGGGGGCCTGGTACCTCGTGCTCGCCTATCTGCTCTTCGGTGCCGGCTTCGGCCTGGTCGGCACCCCGATCACCAACACCGCCCTGTCCGGGATGCCGCGCGACCAGGCCGGGGTCGCCGGAGCGATCGCCTCGACCTGCCGCCAGACCGGCGCCGCGATCGGCGTGGCGGTGTGCGGCTCGATCGTCGCGGTCGGGTCCGCCGGGTTCCTCGCGTCGAGCCGCACCGCCTCGGCCGTTCTGGTCGGCTGCGGCGTCACGACCGTGCTGCTCGGCTTCGTCTCGACCGGACGCTGGGCCCGAGCCCGAGCCTCAATGACCCGCTATTGAGGGCGACCGGTCCGCACCCATCGGGCTGATCCGGATTGAACGACCGGCTGCGGCGTCCACTGAGCGTCACGGCAATCCCGAGTTCTCGCCGCTGGTCGTTTTGGTGTGAGTGGCGGAATATGGGCGGTATTCGGCCTGCGATCACGTCCGGGATTCGGATCTCACTCGTGTCCGTTCCCGGTCACGTTGTCTCGTCGGGCGGGCGCGGGACGGGCGGATCCGTAACGTTCAAGTGTGGCCGACCGGCACGGCGTGAGACCGGGGCAGGGTGATCCGAGCGGCGGGCCTCCCCGCTTGAAAGCGCCCGTGACCTGCGAATTGTCAGATCCGACGTGGCGCGGCGCTCCTCCTTGGTCGAGTGGGCGCCACAACGGCGCCGGGAACCGAGAGGAAGCCACGATGAGCGCTGGTTTCACCGAGGCGCTTGTTCTGTCGGTCGTGTCCGGTCTCCTGGTGGAGCTGGGACACGACCTCTTCTTGCGATTGGTCAGGCGGGCGCCGCGACCGGGCCTCGTCCGGCGGCCGGGTGCCGCGGGGCCGGCGTCCGCGGGGCGGCGGTGCGACGAGCCGGAGCGGGGGCGGGTTTCATGAGCGTGCGGAATTCCGGGGACGGGCGGCTCGACCGGGAGCGCGAGTCGCTGCTCCTGTCGGTCATCCTCGAGGGCCGGGACGCGGGGGGCATCACCGCGCCCGAAGCCGTCATCGAGCTGCTCCAGGGGCACCGTCCCGACCTGGAGCGGATCTGCTGGACCCGGTTGCGGCGGCATCCCGGTGTCGTCGAGGACGCGATGCAGGACATCGCGCTGGCGCTGCTGGACGCCCTGCGGCAGAAACGCGACAAGCGGCAGTCGATCGACGACTTCGGCAAGTACGCGCGGACCACGGCCATCAACACGTGCATGCGCTACACCACGTCGGCCCGCCAGGCCCCCGTCGCGCTGGACGATGTCGATACCGCCGATCCGTCGGGCTTCGACGACCTGTTCCGGCGGGTATGGAACGGCCGTGCCCTGGCCCTGATCGACGAGGCCGTCGATCAGCTGACGCCGCGGACCCGGGAGATCGTCCGGGACCTGGTGCTGCGCGAGCTCGCCGGAGTGCCCGCCAAGGCCGGCGGGACCGCGGCCTCCGTCTACAAGGCCCGCAGCAGGGGACTCCGCCACGTGATCGCCGCGCTCCGGGTGAGGCTCCGCGGCGAACTCGACCCCGGCACCGCCTGCGACGCGCTGCGCGAGCTGCTCGACGCGGCGGAGGACAGGCGGACCGAGAACGGGCAGTTGTCCGCGACCTCCCTGGAGGAGATCGCCAGACATCTCCATACCTGTTCGCGCTGCAAGGACCAGGAAGACAGACGCATCTTCGCCGCCCTCCGCGCGCTGCCGTTCCTGCTTTCGCCGAGAGCCGCCGAACGGCTGGACGCACGGATCCGGCTGGTCTCGGCCCGGACGTTCGCATCGGCCGCGAGCACTCACCGGCAGCCACGGCCGCGCACGCGGCGCCGGCCTTCCCGGGCCCGTCCGTCCCGCCGCCCCGTCCCCAGGCCGAGGACGCCGCGCCCTCGCCGCAGGGACCGCGGGCTGACCACCCTGTTCGTCCTGCTGGTACTGGTCGGTGCGGGCCTCGCGCTGGGCCGCTGGTCGCCCGCCGTCCGGGAGGCGTTGCCGCGCCTGCCCGCCCTGCCCGGCGCCTCGCCCGCCACCGAGCACGAGCGGCCTCTTCCCCAGAGCGGGCGTCCGCAGGCGGGGAGAACGCCCACCCCGAAGCACGAGACGACCAAGGCCGGGCCGAGCCGGCGGCCGCGGACGGGAGACGGGCAGAAGGGCGACGACCGACCGCCCAAGGATCCGAACGGCAACGACGGCCAGGACCCGAACAATGGCCAGAACCCGAACGACGACCAGAATCCCAACAACGAGCAGGACCCCCACAACGGTCAGGATCCGAACGGCGGCCAAGGACAGGACGGTGGGGACGGCCCGCCCGCGCCGCGCACCCTGACCATCAACCTCGACGCCGGGGGCGGCGGGGACGCGACCCGCTACCTCGACATCACCGTCGCCGGGACCCCGGCGGGCACCTGCGACGCGCCGGCCACCTGCACCTTCCCGGTGCACGACGGCGACGAGGTCACCTACGTCCACACCCCGGAGCCCCACGAGAACCCGGCCGGCGACTGGACGACCGGCCGCTGCCCGGGATCCGCCGCCACCGTTCCGTGCACCTTCACCATCGACGGGGACGTCACCCTCAACCTCCAACTGCCCTGGTCATAGCCTCGACCGCCGAAGAACGGCCCCCGCCTCCACCGGCGGGGGCCGCAGCTCAAGGGCGGGGTCCAGGCGGCGGGTAGGGCGGCGGCATATAAGGCGTGCCATAGGGGGCCGGACGGACGGGCCGGCGAGTCACGAGCAGCACGATTCCGGCGACGGTGCTGGCCGCCAGCGCGGCGAGCAGGAGCGGTTCCGCGGCCAGGAACGTCCAGCGCCAGCTGAGCGCGTCCGCCATCGCCTGATCGACGAAGGGGCCGCTGAGCAGCGCGAGGAACCCGGCGGCCGCCATCACCGCGGCGACCGGCCACCGCCGGTCGCGGAGGCGCCCCACCAGCATGGCGGTCGCTCCTACCGTCGCGCCCGCGCCGACCCCGCCCAGCGAACGCCCCGCGGCCAGCATTCCGGTGGCGTTGGCGAAAGCGACCAGCAGCGCGCCGAGGATCATGATGCCGATCGCGGGGGCGGTCACGGCCGTCGGATAGCGGCGTCCGAGCAGAGCTCCCACCGGAAGGGCCAGGACGGCCGCGACCAGGTAGGTGACGATGACCGCCGAAGAGAAATCCGCCTGGCTCAAGGCCAGGGCCGGAGCCATCGGGGAGACCAATCCGGTTTTCGTGCCGGGGGCGCTGAAGCGATGCGTCCCATACGCCGCGGTGACCAGGAACAGGCCGACGATCGTGGCCAGTCCCGGGCCGATCAGCGTCCACAAGGGGCGATCTCCGGCCGGCGGTGTGTCGCTTCGCGTCGGTTGCTCATACTGCATCTGGACCGGCCCTCAGCACGAAGATGTCAACGATGAATACCCGTTCGCGCCGACCCGTGCCAGCGCACAGGGCAGCCGTCATGGACGGCGCGTCACCGATTATCCATACGTTTACGCCATCCGTCATTAGCGCTGAGCGCACAGATCATCGGCCTAACGAGCATTTTCGCAAGGCAGAGCCATCGAGCCCGGTACGCCGGACGCATCGGCCACCGGTGGAGACAGGTCAGCGGCCGACACGTCCAGGGCGCTACTGCAGCGGGATGTCGATTCCGTATTCGCTCTTGGGACGGGGGCCGTGAATGCGCCTGCCGGCTTCGGTGATGGCGACGTCGTTGATGCTCGCCTCGCGGCGCCGCATGAGGCCGTGGTCGTCGAACTCCCAGAGTTCGTTGCCGTAGCTGCGCCACCACCGGCCTTCCGCGTCGTGCCACTCGTACTGGAACCGGACGGCCATCCGGTTCTCGCGGAATCCCCAGAGGCTCTTGCGCAGCGCGTAGTCCAGTTCGCGCTCCCATTTGCGGGTCAGGAACGCGATGATCTCGTCGCGGCCGCTGATGAAGGCGTCCCGGTTCCGCCACACCGAGTCCGGCGTGTAGGCCGACGCGACGCGTTCGGGATCGCGGGTGTTCCACGCGTCTTCAGCCGCCTGGACCTTCTGCAGGGCCGTCTCCCGCGTGAAGGGCGGGTAGGGCGGACGATCTTCCGGCATGGCTGCCCCCTTGGTTGAGAACGAGCGTTCTCTATCGATGGGCGCTACGCTAGAGAACCATCGTTCTCAATGTCAAGGAGGCGCGGGTGCCCGCCCCGATCACCGCCGAGCAGACGCGGTCGGACCGTGAAGCCCTGCTCGACGCGGCGGAGAGGCTCTTCTACGAGCGGGGGATCCAGGCGGTCGGGATGGACGACGTCCGCGCCGCCTCCGGCCTGCCGCTCAAGCGGATCTACCGGATCTTCGCCGCCAAGGAGGACCTCGTCGTCGCGATGCTCAGGCGGCGCGACCAGCGGTGGAGGGGAAGCCTGGCCGCCCACGTGGAAGGGGTCCCCGATCCGCGCGAGCGGGTCCTCGCGGTCTTCGACTGGCTCGCCGAGTGGTTCGCCGAGCCGGGCTTCCGTGGCTGCGCCTGGATCAACGCCCACGGCGAGCTCGGCCCCTCGTCCCCGGCGGTGCTCGCCGAGGTCCGGACGCACAAGCGGGCCTTCCATGACCAGATCGCCGCATGGGTCCGCGCCGCCGGATCGCCGGCCGTCGAACCGGTCTTCCTGCTCGCCGAAGGGGCCATCGTGACCGCCGGCATCACCGGCGATCCCGCCCCCGCCCGCCACGCGCGCACGGCCGCCGCGACGCTGCTCGGCGCACCTTCATGAACCCTGAGCACCGAACCCCCGAAGCCGTCGCCGCAGAGACGTGGGGGGGGGGGCGCGGGGGGGCCGGGGCCCCCCCGGGGCCCCCCGGGGGGGGGGGGCAGGGGCGGCCCCAGCGGGGCGACGGGGGGC